>CALSAT010000252.1:0-6005 GCA_943372905.1 Bacteroides fragilis
CACTCCGTCACGGTCGAGAAAAAGCGTCCAGCTTTTATCAATGGCTTTCAGGTCAAGCGGCGGGTGGCTCAATTCCAGTTGTGCCCGCTGAAAATCTTCGGGTATGCCAATGTCTATAAAGTAAGCATCCTGCACCTGTCCGTAGATGCGGCGCTGAGTATAGAATTTTTCGAGATAGTTTTTTTCAAAGGAGAATTTGGAAGGGAATTCTTCATCCAGGAATTTAGGAACATTCAGTATGTACACACCGCCATTGATGGTTCCCTGTTCGTAGAATTGTTTTTCCTTAAAGGAACTTACCAGCAGGTCATCATCCAGTTCCACCACTCCGTAGCGGTCGAAGTTGGTCATCGGTTTCAGCACCAGGGTGCATTCTGCCATGTGGTTTGTATGAAACAAACCGGCCGTATGCAGGTCCGTTTTATACATAGTATCTCCATTTACCACCACTACATTCTTTTCCGTTGCTTTGGAACAGGAAAGCAGGATAGCGCCACCGGTGCCCAGCGGCTCTTCTTCGATGCTGCATTGATATTGTAAGGCAGGGAAGTTGGTCTCGAGATAGGTTTCTATCACCTCATGCCGGTAGCCAAGGGCGAAAATAAATTTTTCAATGCCCTGGCTGCGTAAATAGTTAATAACATGAAACAGAAAGGGGCGGCCTGCCACCGGCGCCATGCATTTGGGCAGATCAGGAACGGCTTCTCTTAACCTTGTTCCTAAACCGCCTGCCAGTACGATCGCTTCTTTGATCATTAAGGATGCTGTTAAGTCTTTCTATGAGTTTGACGTGTTGAAATATTTCTCTTCCACCAGCTGGCAGATGATATGGCCGATGGTGATATGGCTTTCCTGTATCCGCGGTGTGTCAGATGAAGGCACATTGATCAGGTAGTCGGAAGTCTCTTTCATTTTTCCACCCGAGGCACCTGTGAAGGCAACGGTAGGAATGCCCTTTGCCTTAGCTATATGGAATGCATTGAGGATGTTTCCTGAATTGCCGGACGTGGACAGCCCGATCAGCACATCACCCGCTTCGCCTATGCCATCTATCATGCGGGAATAAACGACGTCGTAGCCATAGTCATTGGCTACTGCTGTTAAATAAGAAGTATTGCAATGGAGGGCTTCAGCAGGTAAGGCCTTACGGTCGGTATAAAAGCGACCAGAGAACTCTGCCGCCAGGTGCTGAGCATCGGCAGCGCTGCCGCCATTGCCACAAAAATAAATGCGGTTGCCTTGTTGAAACGCATTGGTGATAAGATCAACCACCTGCTGAATCGTTCCTAATAAAACCTCATTCTGCAGTATCTGCTGTTTTGTTTCGATTGATGCACGGATGATGTCCTGTATCTTATTATTCATTATCAATTCTTAATTGTTAATTTATATCGTCCACGTCTTCAGTCCATGTTCTACAAACTGGTAATTGCGGTGACTACCGCCAAAGTTCTCTAAACTTTTGATCACTTTGAATTTTGTATTGCCCGGGCAATAGAAGATCATGAAACCACCGCCACCTGCACCTGATATTTTGCCACCTGTGGCACCAGCTTTTTTGGCTGTTTCATAAATATCTTCCATCAGCGGGTTGCTGATACCTTCTGCCATTTGTCTTTTTTGCTGAAAGCCGAAGTCAAGTATCTCACCGATCTCGTTCAGCCGTCCTTTCAGCAATGCTTCTTTCATCATCTGTGCCTGCTGTTTCAACTGGTGCATCGCTTCGATAGACTTTTCTTTATTATCGGTTACATTCTTGCTTTGTTTTTTGATGATCTCTGCTGATTCCCTGCTGGTGGAAGTATAGTACAGTAATAAGTTGTTTTCCAGTTCAAACAGGTGCTGCTCTTTTACCCGCAGCGGGTTTACGATCACTTTGTCGTCTGCATAGAACTCCATGAAATTCACTCCGCCAAAAGTAGCGGCATACTGGTCTTGCTTGCCACCGGCGAGACCGAGGTCTTTTCTTTCAATTTCATAAGCATAGTGGGCTATATCATATTCACCGAGGGGCAGGCGCAGCATTTCCACAAAAGCCCCGAGGATGGCCACCACCAGGGTAGAGGAGGTACCTAGGCCGGAGCCTGCCGGTGCATCCACATAGGTGGAGAGGCGGAAGCCCTGCTCTTTTATACCATAATCTTTTTGTACCCGGTTATAAACGCCTTTCAGCAGATCCAGCGTACCGTTGGTGGGTAATTCTCTGGTCCAGTCAAACTGCTGTTCTTCATTCCGGTCAATCGCTTCAAGGATGATCCTGTTTTCCGCAACAGGTTCAATAGTGGCATTGGCATAGAGGGAAAGAGTAGCATTCAGAATGGCGCCACCGTACAGATCGCTGTAGGGACTTACATCCGTACCGCCGCCTGCCAATCCAATGCGTAAAGGAGCTTTACTCCGGTATATCATAGTGTATCAATTAGAGTTGTTCTTTCTCACCCAAAGATATTCAGCAAAGCCCATTAGGTCCCACAAAACATTCCCTTCCACATGGCCTTTCTTTATCAGTGATTGTAAGGCCCGCAGCGGCATGGTAAATATATAGTACCAGTTTCTTCGGGTGCCGGCCGCTAATACCTGTCCGTTTCCGGCTTCAAACACTTTTCTTAATTCCGGTACACTGTACACCCGCACATGGGTGGGATCATCTTTAAAATTCAACGTTCCTTTCATGGAAGGCAGCGTAAGGCTTTTTTTACCGGGATATTCAATATAAAAGTAACCGCCCGGTTTTAACTTAGGGAGCAGATGGGCCACTACTTCATCTCCGTTATGCAAATGTTCAATGACATGGGCCATCCAGATGCCGTCGAAAAAAGCATCAGGGATATGAGTGTAATCCAGTTTGGTAAGGTCAGTCTCATAAAAACCTTTCATGCAGGCAAAGTCAGCTTCGTTGTTGTTATAATTCTTGTCAATATCAAGTCCATAGTAACTGCATTGGGGAAAAAGGCGGGTGATGCGGCTGGCTGAATGATTACCGGCACCTACATCCAGTAAGTTGAACGGAGAACTCCCGAATGATTTCCGGATATGCCGGAATTTGAAATTTACCCTGATATTTATGGCATGGAGTATTGACATGATTATTCACTTTTTGGGATGGTATTGGATAGGTCAAGAATTTGTTTTGTCAGGACAGGCCAGGAGAGCAGTTTCTTTTTTTCTTTCAGGAAAGGTAGAAAATGTTGTTCACCTGTTTCATAGAACTGTATTATTCCTGACGCAATGGATGAAGCTGTTGGTTCCACTACCAGGCCGGCTTCGTTATGAGACACCAGTGCCGGTAACCCACCAACATTGGTGACCACCATTGGTTTTTCAAAATGATAGGCCAGCGGGGTGACACCGCTTTGGGTGGCGTTGCGATATGGCTGAATAACAGCGTCTGCCGCACAGAGATAATATTTTACATCACTATCCGGGATAAAATCTGTTTTCAGTATCAGCTGGTCTTCAATACCCAGCCGGGTGATCTGTTCCCGGTAAGCTTTCTCCTCTTCGTAGAACTCACCGGCCACCAATAATTTTATTCCTGCTTTTTTTATTCTTTCATCAGCCATGGCTTCGAGCAACATGTCGAGCCCTTTGTATTTGCGGATAAACCCAAAGAAGAGGATGATCTTTTCTTCTGGTGGAAGCTTCAGAAAATTCCGGGCATCCGGTTTGGAAACGATCTCACCGAAATTATCATATAAAGGATGCGGTTGAAGGATAACAGGTTTTTTCTTTTCAAACTGTTCCAGATCATTCTTCACCTTTTCACTCATTACCACAAAAGCATCACAGGGCTTTAAGAAATATCGGGTGAATAGTTTATCGCCGGTCCTTTTTTCATGTGGTATCACATTATCTGCCAGGCATATTATTTTGGTGTGCCTGTTTTTCTTTGCTATTCGCAGAATGGTTCCAAAAGCAGGTCCCATCAACGGCAACCAGAACCGGACGATGATCAAATCGGGTTTCATTTTTTTTAAGCGTCTGCCTATTTTTATCCAGTTAAATGGATTGATAGAATTGATGACACTGTGGATGGTAATATTTTCCGGAGCTGGCTCATCAGTGTATTGACTGGTGCCGGGAAACATGAACGAAGGATACTGAAGTGAAAAAGAGTATATCACACAGTCGTGTCCTTCCTTCAGCAGCTCTTTTGCCAACCGGTGATTAAAGGTGGTGATACCACCTCCCCTGAACGGATGCGCCGATCCTATTATCACGATTTTCGACATTACAACCCTGTTTTCGTTTCAATCAGGTAAGAGTTCCTGTTGGGAGAATTGCGGGAGATCAGCTCACCGATAAATCCTGCGAGGAATAACTGCATGCCAATGATGAGTGAAGTAAGGGATAGGTAAAAGCCCGGCCGGTTAGTAAGGGCGAAACTGGCGTCCAGTATTTTTGATACGATGAGATAGATGGAAATACCGAGACCGATCAGAAAGAAAACGGAACCCCATAAGCCAAAGAAGTGCATGGGTCGTTTTGAAAATTTTCCAACGAAGGTGATGGATAGCAGATCGAGGAAACCATTCACAAAGCGGCGCCAGCCAAACTTGGACACGCCGTATTTCCTGGCCCGGTGCTCTACCACTTTTTCTCCTATCTTTTTAAACCCTGACCATTTAGCTAATACCGGAATGTAGCGGTGCATTTCACCATATACTTCAATGCCTTTTATCACCCGGTTACGGTAGGCTTTTAACCCGCAATTGAAATCATGCAGTTTAATGCCGGATACTTTGCGGGTTACAGAATTAAAGAACTTTGAGGGAATATTTTTGGTTAACGTGTTGTCGTATCTTTTTTTCTTCCAGCCGCTCACCAGGTCGTAGCCATCTTCCAGGATCATGCGGCGGAGTTCCGGTATCTCGTCGGGACTGTCTTGCAGATCGGCATCCATGGTGATGACCACATCGCCGGTGGCGGCCCTGAATGCTTCATGCAGGCCGGCAGATTTGCCATAGTTGCGCTGAAACTTGATGCCTTTAATGTTTGAGTTTTTCGACCGCAGGTCTTCGATCACCTGCCAGGAATTGTCGGTACTGCCATCGTCCACAAAGATGACCTCGTAGCTGTAGTGGTTTTCATTCATCACCTTTTCTATCCAGGCGGACAGTTCGGGCAGTGATTCTGCTTCATCTATAAGGGGTATGACGATGGAAAGGTCCATAACTTATTTTCTCCTGGTAATTAATAGGGATGTAACAGCAGTTACTACAGCTCCAATGAACAAATATCCGATAATTGAGCCGTAAACCAGCGTCAGGGTATAGTTCTTTTTGAATTTGGCAACGGCTGCATCCACATCGGGCGGAAGCTTGCTTTTATCTTTCAATAACTCTTCCCGGTAGTATTTGGAAGATTCTTCTGCAAACTCCGGATGAGTGGCACTGAATACGGCCGTGAAGAGCACCATCATCAGTATGACCACGATAAAGCAACGGAAGCCCTGGTTGAATGTATCGCCAAACTTACCGGTGAACAATGAAGTTTTGCTGTAGGCTACAATGGTCCATACCACACCGATCGCATATATGGCATATACCAAATACTGGAAAGGGGAGGAGGCCGGCATACCGGAGTAATAAGTGATCAGCGCAATGGCTATCATTATAGCGGCTGTTATCAGCCCTTTAATGGCGGGTTTCAGGTTCATGGTGGTTGATTAGCTTAACACTATTGTTGTTCCGTTAATGATACCGGCCACTTTCCCGGTGAGTTGTTTGCCAATGAAAGGCGAGTTCTTTGATTTGGAGCGGATATCTTTTTCAGTAACGGTCCATTGCAGTCCCGGCACAAATAAAGTAAGAGAGGCTTTTTGCCCTTCCTGTACAGAAACTGGCGGAAGGCCAAACAGTTTTCTTGGATTGGTGGCCAATAATTCCACCCACCTGGCGGGGCCGATGGAAGGAAGTGAAGTGGATAATGCCCCGTATGCTGTTTCTAATCCTATCATGCCAAACTTAGCGTATTCAAATTCCATCACTTTGCTATCGAACTCA
>CALSAT010000253.1:0-6005 GCA_943372905.1 Bacteroides fragilis
AGCCGGTGCAAAAAACTCTTTTCGATATACGCCGGAAGTACGCTGGTAAGACACAGATTGCATCACCTCGTTTGCATTCCAGGTATGTGGAAGGTTAACGGACTGGTCGGACATATTTTTATAATGATCAAAAACATAGTTGAAAGTCCACTCGTTATTCAATGGAATGATCATCCGGGCAGAGGATCTCGCAGCGGCAGAAATGAGCAGAATGCCAGTCAGGAAGAATGCAAACCAATTTTTCATATTTGCTGTAGGTTTATTCAATGCACACATGATCTGTGAAGCCAATCTATTTGTTTACAAGTATATGTTTTTATCCGGGGGGAACCAATTTTTACCACTAAGCCACTTACAACATGTCTGCTAATGAAACAAAATGTTGTGAATTAACAGGTTTGAAAATTATATGCCATACGGCTCAATCATTTTTTTCTTGTTTTTGCTGGTCTTATTTTCATGACTATGTAAGAATTCGGTATGTGGAATATTCCGGAGCTTCATCACGGCGGGCAGGTTGCTCCATTTTTTCTTCACTGCTCGCATTACAAGCGTTGAACAGGTAAAGAAAAAATACTACAAATGCGACAGGTTGTTTTTGCATAATGATTTTGAATTAAAGTTTATTGTCCCCACAGCCCGCTGCCCATATTACCTGATAATTCAAGCAGTACGGACAAGGGGCTGTAGATAGCCATCGTATTGGATGACCAGCGGTAGATACTATGGCTACGGGCAGGTTCCTTATACTGAGGGTTAGCTTTTTTATAACCATACACTAATAATGAACTGCCATCCAAACCGTGTATGCCATTGTCTTTTTTCATGCCCCAGAAATCAGCGTATTCCATAGCTTCGGTGAATTCGTTCCATTGGGCCTGCGTCAGTTTTTTATCATACTCTTTGATAATGCTGCAGGGTTCTTTTTCCCAGCGGGGTTTAAAGAGAATAAAATGCAGGTTCACCGAATCGGCCTGTTTGCTGATGGTAATATTTATTTTATTGGGTGAAAAGGCCTGCATGTAAATAAAACGGTATGCCTCCTGAACAGGTATAGTAGTCAGTTCCGGTAAGTGAACGCAGGTGTCCATATACTCCTGGATGCTTTGTTTCTGGCGGTCGAAAGCTATCTCTGCGGAGAGTTGTTTAAGGAAAGGAAGATCCTGGTGGTAATAGGCTTTTAACACCTGGTAATCGTAGTTGCTGGTATCGTAATAAGGTAATGATTCAATGCGTTCCAGGTGCTGTCGCAGGATGGAATCAATGGCAGGAGTGTTGGCTTGGCCGGATGTTTTTTTCACTTTGCAGGAAGAAGCGAAGAAGAAAAGCAGCAGGACCAAGGGAATGATTCTCATATCAGTCGGTAGTTCTTTCATCAACGAAGATATGAGTTGGTTTAGTATAAATATAGCTGCTCTGCCCAGTTCAATCCATCAGGTAATGCTTTTCTGCTGAATTCAATATGTATCACTCTCCTTTTGAGTTTATTAGTAGTGCGGCCCGAAGCATGCAGTAATAATGGTTTCATTAACATGATGCCTCCTTTGGGTACACAGCAGGTGATTTCCTTTTCAACAGACCAGTCTATGGTTTCTGCCCGATAAATCCCTTTACGATGAGAGGCCGGGATTATTTTCAATGCCCCGTTTGCTTCAGTTGTTTCATCTAAATGGATCCGAATGGTAAAGTTGTCTTCCAGTAGGTATAAAGGAGGTTGTACGGCGAATTGGTTTTGCTTACTGGTCCATGGCCCGTAACCGTTAACATTTATTCTTTTATCAACAGAGATGGTAAGATCCTGGTGATAAGCTACAAACCAATTGGAATTCTCGGGTTTATCAAAATAAATGGACTTTACTATGAAGAATTCATTTCCTGCAATTTTCTCAATTATTTTTTTAAGATTATTATTGAAAATAACAGGAATCGTTGTGGGTATTTCTTTTAAGAACTGTCTGATAGCAAACAAATCGTTCGTTTTGCGAAAGGCAGGTTTAGCAGTGTCTGTTTTTATTATCAGATGATGCAGTTCTTCAATTTCCTTGTCATTATAAACGGATTCTATTACTGCAAAGCCATAGGTAACCAATTTTTCATGCTGTTCTTCTAAACTATTCATCCCGGGTTTATTCGTTGTAAAAGTAAAGTTTTCTGCTAACAGCCTGCCTGTTTATTATCTTATGTTAACGGCCTCGAACTAATACTCCTTTTAGCTTTGCTCTAAATTAAATAGTATGAAAACAATATTGAAACTGGAAGAGGCGGCAATGACTGCTATCGCCATTTATTTTCTCGGCCTTTATGATCTTGGTCTGTCTGTATGGGTATGGTGCCTTCTTTTTTTTACACCGGATTTTGGTATGCTTGGCTACCTGGTGAATACTAAAACAGGTGCGGCTATGTATAATATTTTTCATCATAAAGGTATCGCACTGGCCATTGCAGCTTTTGGTTATTACCTGCAAACAGAGGTGCTTATTGCTGCAGGGATACTTTTATTTGCTCATGCTTCTTTTGACAGGATATGGGGTTATGGATTAAAGTACACTGACAGCTTCAAGCATACACATCTTGGCAGTTTGGAGAAAGCTTAATGACCAGGATTCTTCATCAGCCGGTTACGTATTCGGCTCATACTTACTGCAGTAATACCAAGGTAGTTGGCAATATAGTGTTGGGGTATGCGTTCGATGATCCGGGTTTTATTACTGTTTAGCAGATCAATATACCTTTCTTCAGGGCTTTGTGTCAGCAGACTTACCATTCTTTCCTCGAGGCCGATGCCAAGGTATTCAGCAATAAGTCGTCCGAATTTTTGCCAGGCCATGCTTTTCTCATAGAGTTCCAGTAATGTTTTATACGGAAATGATACATAGCTCGCCGTACTCAATGCTTCAATAGTTACTAATGAAGGCTTGCCGGTGATACAACTAATATAGGCACTGATAAAATGGTTCTCAAAAAAGAAGTAGGTGGTTTTCTCATCGCCGTCTTTTGTATAGTACTGGCGAAACATTCCCTCCAGAACAAAACCAACTTCATTGGCTTTCTTCCCTTCCTGTATAAACAGACCGTTCTTTGGTAATGATCTCACCCGGAGAAAAGGAAGTAATAAATTCCATTCTGCTTCGGAGAGGGATGTGAATAATTCGATATGCTTTCGTAAAGCAATAAAGGAAGACTGGTAATTATCTGGCATACTATAAATATAAAAAAGATATGAACAGGGGACTATTTCTGTTGAGTTAAATTAGCCGGGTAAAACAGTGAAACAGAAAAGCAGGAAATTGCTTTCCGTTTGTATTTTAGCAGTTATATGTATTCACTTATAGAAAACGATATAAGAAAACTGGTTAATGCCGATGAAGAATCGTTGCGTTTTGTATTGTCGCACTTCAGGCAGGTAAAGATAAAAAGGAATCACCTGCTGCTAAGGGAAGGTGAAGTATGCAGAAATTGTTATTTCATCAATAAAGGGTGTGTCCAGATCTATTATTTGGATAAGCATGGGGATGAAGCTACCAGGGATTTGTTTTTTGAAACACAATGGATGACAAATATCGAAAGTTTCAGCAAGCAGGAGCCATCCAGGGAGTTCTATCGTACTGTGGAGCCATCAGAGCTATTGGTCATTGACCGGGATAATTTTTTTCAACTCATAGGAAAGGTCCCTCAATTCATGGAGGCCTACCGGCAAATATTGGAAGTCTCTTATTCCCCATTCTGTGGAGCGTATTAATACCTTCAATGCTATGGACGCATTGGACAGGCTGAAATGGGTAAGAGAAAACCAGCCGCATATCCTGACACGACTTTCCTTCAGGATCATAGCCTCTTATATCGGGGTATCTCCGGAAACACTCAGCCGGTTAAAATCTAAGCTATAGAATTAACCGAATTATATTCTCTGTCTTTTTACCCCACACCCTTAAATCCTTGACATATATCAATACTGGTGAATAGCAAGTGATGAATTTTTGCAGTGTCAGAATATTTAATCACTTAAACTATTTATTATGCTTACTACTGTGACCGATCACATTGTATTTTCTAATGTGGAACCGGCATTATTGTTTGACCTGTATACGAATGCGGAAAAACACCAGCAGTTCTCCGGTGCACCGGCCTTCATTACTGCCAATGCTGGTGATGCGTTTCATGCATACGGCGGGTATTGTTTTGGCAAGAACCTGCATATAGAGCCCAATAAGCTTATTATTCAGAGTTGGAAAGCACAGGGCTGGAAAGAGGATATTGATCCCTCCCTGGTCTTGCTCCGCCTGGTGAAAGATAATAATGATACCCATGTGTTTTTAACCCATACAAATATTCCGGCGGATAAGGCAGATACTATGCTGAAAGGCTGGGAGGAATGGTACTGGACACCTATGAAAAATTTTTGGCGATACATAAAAACTAATACATCAACATTTAAAAGATCAAGTAATGAAAAAACTATTATTTATAACTCTAATTATCTTCGTTATGACAGAGACAAGTTCAGCTCAATCATCCACTAACAACACAACCGAGTATCTTTTACTGTTTCGTAATATAAGTGGGGATGGTAAGTACCTTGTAACGCCTGAAGACATGCAAAAAGCGATGCCAAAGTGGCAGGCCTGGATCGGTGGCATAGCAAAGCAGGGAAAACTTATAGCTACAAATCCGGTTGATTACAACGGTAAAGTAGTAAGCGCCAATTCTGTAAAATATCATCCTTACCTGGTAAATAAGGAATTAATAGTTGGTTATCTTATACTTAGAGCGGCATCTGCAGAAGAAGCGGTTGAGATCAGTAAGACGAGTCCTATTATCACAGAGTATAATGGCAGTGTGGAGGTGAGGGCAATGATACCTTTTTCGCAACAATGATATTAGCGGGGTGAGTTGCAATTGTCTTCCTGTTCTACAGGAGGACAATTGCTATTGATAATTAGTGGGTAAAATGTATCAGTCTCTTCTTCCATCCAGTGTAAAGCCAATCGTGGTACCCACATCTTCTGTACTGCGCACATGAATTGTTTGTCCGTGGGCTTCAATGATATGTTTGCAGATGGCGAGACCGAGACCGCTTCCGGTCACATCAATGCTGCGGCCTTCTTCGGTGCGGTAAAAACGTTCGAAGATGCGGGGCAGATGTTTTTCGCTGATGCCGATGCCGTCATCGCTCATTTCTATAAGAATATGTTTGCCATCAGTATTATACATACTGGCTACAATAGTACCTCCGTATTTTCCATATTTAATAGAGTTGCCAATCATATTGGTGATGACCTGGCGTATCTTTTCTTTATCTGCAAATACGGTGAGTGGAAACTCGCAACCTTTTTTTATGCTGCAATGAATATTCATCTTTTCAGCTTTCAGCGACAAACTTTCATATACTTCTTTTACCAGATCCTGTATCACAAAATTTTGTTTGTACAGTACCAGTTCGCCTCTTTCCAGTCTTGATATCTCATCCAGATCGCTTAGCAGGTGTGTAAGGCGATCTACATTGTTGGATGTCTTTTCCAGGAACTTTTTGTTTACATCAGGATTGGTCAGGGCACCGGCAAGTAACGTGTCCACATAGCCTTGTATGGCAAATACCGGTGTTTTAAATTCATGGGAGAGGTTTTGCAAAAACTCTTTCCGAAATTGCTCATTGCGGCGCAGCAGTTCCAGTTCTTCTTCATTTTTGGTGGCCCAGGCTTCCACATCTACACTAACCTCATCAATACTTTTTTGCGGCAGTACATATTTGTAATACGTTTCCTCCCGTTTGGTGGCTTTTGTTTTATAAATGAATTTGTAAATGAGTTTGATCTTACGATAGATAAACCGCTCCAGGATGAAATTGATAAATAAATAACTGCCGGTAAAGATGATAGAGAAGCAGATAAGTCCCACCCACCATTTTTTCGCCAGGTAGCCGATAAAACAACTGATAGGAACGGCCAGTACCAATGCTGTAAAAGCTGCCAGCTGCCGGGGAGAGATATTTTTTGCAGAGAACATTG
>CALSAT010000254.1:0-5989 GCA_943372905.1 Bacteroides fragilis
ATCGCTGGCATAGGTAGTGCCATTGGCCCATATGCTTCCATTTACAAACAGGGCATAAGGTGCACTGATCTGGAAGCGGCCGGCCTGAGTAAAGACACCCGCATTGTCCTGCGTGCCGAAAGAGACCATCGAACCGGGATTATCGCAATGCAGCCTTAACTCGTTACCGTAAACACCTATCCCCACTTCACCAGCCCCGCCGGGATAGAGTAAGATCTTTTCACCAAGCACAGGAGGAAATGAAATAGTCCGTGATGGATTGGTCACTCCACCCACGCCGATATTTCCATTACGCAGAATAGTGAGGGCATTTGAGCGGCTGAGATTTCCGCTGCCGTTGCCTATCTGGAAAAGACGGTCTGATGCGGCTTCCACAGTAGCATTAGGGTTATCGGTGTTTTCATTATATGTACCTGCGGTGAATCCCATTTTTGCTTTGGCAAATACACTATTGCCTGCGGCAAATGATATATCGCCGGTGGCAAATGCGAAATTACCAAATGCAGTAGAAGTGATACCGCTTGCCTGTGTATTGCTGCCTGCTGCGAATGAGACGTTCCCTGTTTTGTCTTTATCCCAGCTGTCGTTGATGATATTGCCAGCCCGGAAAGATGCTTTATCTGCGTACCACATCATACGGTTGCCAGCACCGGTGGCAGGAGGATTCGCTGGCGTTACCGGGAGTACTGCGGGGGCTGTGAACAGGGCACTTCCGTTTGTTAAGATCGTTACGGCATTATTTCTTGCGTTGTCTGCTGTACCATTACCGATCTCAAAAAGACGGTTGGTGGCGGTGGTATCGTTGAAGCGGCCTGTTACAAACGAATAGTCAGATCTTGCTTTGGTATAATAGCCGATACTGATGGAATTGGCAGCGTTGGAGAAAGCAAATTCGCCCATACTGAAAGAAGCGGGCCCGTTTGCTTCCGTGTTGTTGCCGATGCTGGTGGAGTATTGTCCGTTTGCTTTAGCGCCAAAGCCGATGGCGGTAGACGCATACCCGTTTACTGTAGCGCCATAGCCCAATGCGGTAGTTCTTTCTTCATTGGCAATTGCAAACTCACCCAATGCGACCGATGATCTGCCTGCTGCGGTGCTGGATGCTCCGATAGCAACTGCGTTTTCGCCACTGGCGACGGTGCTTTGCCCTGCGGCAAATGAATAAAAGCCAATACTGTTCTTGTCCCATTGATTGCCACTTACATATCCTGACCGAAACGCTGCTTTATCGGGGTACCACATCATTCTTACACCTGCACCGCTGATGGGCGGATCAGCCGGTGTTACCAATACCATTGCCTGGCCGGTAAAGACGGCACTGCTGTCAACATGCAACGGTGCCCTTGGTGTTACGGTGCCGATACCGGTGTTGCCATTCCGCAAAACAGTCAGGGCATTGCTTCTGCCAAATGCAGAACCATTACCAAGCTGGAAGATGCGGTCATCGATGGCACTGCTGGTCAGGTTGGTGGTGTCATTATAAGATCCGAGAACTGTTTCTCCGGGTATTTTAGACAGCAGGTTGTTTCCAATGGCCACACCAAATGCCTGGCGGGTAATATTATTGTATCCCATTGCAATGCCTGCCACATTCATGGCGGTGTTTTCAGCACCGGCGGTAAATCCGTACCAGTTCATTGATTTGTTATTCACGCCCAGCGCTGCAGACCAGTCGCCTTTTGCCATTGCGTCAAGTCCTGTGGCAAACGAATAGTTGCCGATGCTGTCTTTATCCCAGGCGTTGCTACTTACCGCACCGGCACGAAAGGCGGCTTTACCGGCGTACCACATCATTCTGCTGCCCTGTCCACTTACCGGCGGGTTTCCGGGTGCTGCAGGGAGGAACCAGGGTTGCCCGGTAAACAATACATTGCTGTCGGCTACATGCAGTCGGGCTATGGGTGCAGAAGTGCCGATACCAACATTTTGGGCATTTGCCACTGTTATTGTAACCGTTAACACAAAAGTGAAATAGCTTTTTCTCATGCCCGGATTATTAAGGCATGAAAGTATTATAACAGGCTAATGCGGGAAATAGTAAAACAGGGTGCAGGGGATAGGCATTTTGTGGGATGCGGGTTAGTATGGGATGTTTAAAAAGAAACGGCAGGATAACCACGGCAAGGTATTACACCCTGTTTCCATATACTTTATTGATCGCTTCGGTTTTGTTCTGTACATGAAGTTTTTCATAGATCTTTCCAATGTGTTGTCTTACCGTATGAAAACTGATGCCCAACTGGTCGGCAATTTCTTTGTACAGCATTCCTTTGGCCAGGTATTCCAGTACTTCTTTTTCCCTGGTGGTAAGCACGGCAGCTTCGGTGTTGGCTCCCTGGGGTTGCTCCTGGAAGATGGTAACCAGTTTGCGTGCGATAGAGGCGCTCATGGGTGAGCCGCCGTTGTATAATTCCTTTACAGCTTCTATGATCTGCAGCGGCGGGGTTTTTTTCAGTAAATACCCGCTGGCCCCGGCTTTCAATGCTTCAAAAACCTGGTCGTTGTTTTCATATACGGTAAACATCATGAACTGCATGGTCCCACCTGTTTTCTTCACCTGTCTGATACATTCAATGCCGGTGATACCGGGCAGGTTGATGTCCATGATCACAATATCCGGCTTCAGCAATGGCAGCTCCAATACGGCTGCTTCGGCTGTGCGGAATGAGCTCAGCAGTTGCAGGGCAGGGTCCCGGCGTATAAATTCACTGAGTCCTTCAGATACTTCTTCCAGGTCTTCTACTATTACTAATTTGATAGGCGCCATGATACAAATTTACTGTTACCACAATTCGGGCATATAGGTATTTTGTTATACCGGGATGGAGAGGGTGATGCGGGTACCTCCTTTATTTTCGATACTGAAGCGCCCATTAATGTCTTCTATTCTCTTTTTCATGTTTTCAAGGCCGTTGGCAAAAGGCCGGATATTGTCTTTTTCAATGCCTTTACCATTATCATGAATAATCACATGTAGTTGATCATCCTGGCTGAAGGAAATCGTTACTTCAGTAGCTTTTGCATGCTTTACTATATTATGCAGTGCCTCTTTTATTACCAGGAAAATATTGCGCCGGACCTCACCCTGTATTTTTTTCTCCTGTATATCCCCGGTTTGAAAATGGAGCTTTATGTCTTTATCCTGCAGGTATTCTGAGATATAGGAACGGCAGAAGCTTACAAGATCGCCAAGTGAATCGTACCGCTGGTTCAGCGCCCAAACGATCTCATTCATCTTTTCTGCCATTTCATCGCTGTATAGCGATATTTTTTCCAGGTCATTTTTTTCTGAAGGATTATCAGGATTATACAGTTGCAGTTTTTCACTCAGGAATTTTATGCGGGAAAGCGAAGCTCCAAAATCATCATGCATATCAGTGGCAATTCTTGTTCTTTCTTTTTCCACTGCCTGTATTCTTTCTGCATAGGCCCGTTGCTTTTCCAGTTTTCGGAGATAATAGTTTCTGATAATCGCCCAGACAAAGCCTGCAATGAAAGCGACGACCAGGAGCCGGAACCACAGTGTTTTTGTAAGAGGTGTCTTTATAGTGAAAGTGAACGGATTTGATGCTTCCTCCCAGGTTTCAGTTCCTTTATATTTACAGCGGACGGATATAGTGTATTTGCCATGTGGCAATCCGTTGAAGGTAACGCTTCTCTTATCTCCCAGATCCACCCATTCGTTACTGCTGCCGATCAACTGGTATTGAAATGTCAGCTGATTATTACGGTTGAAATCCGGAGAAGCAAAACTGAATTCAATATTGTTTTCTTTGGTACCCAGCTTTATTTTCTTTTCATTGTCGAAATAAAATACCCGGCCATTCACCAGCATTTCATCTATAAATACCGGCGGCCTGCGGGTTATGGTTCTTTGAAGCAGCGTATCCGGGTTAAAAAAGGCAATGGATTGTTTGGCGCCGAGGTACAACAGGTTCTCCTCTTTGTCATAGTAAATACCGTTCCCTTCAAAATCATCTTCCGGAAAGCCATCATAAGAAGTAAATGCGATCACTTTATCTTTATCGGGCAGGTAGCAGCAAAGACCTTTACGGGTACCAAACCACAATCGATTTTTACTATCGTTGCACATTCCATACACAGCATCAGCGGGAAGGCCTTTGTTTATATCATAGTAAGCACCACTTTTAGTAATTAGATTATATTTCATCAAACCAGCTCCGTCCAACGCTACCCACAAATTTTCAGCAGCGTCTATAAAGAGACCTGAAACGCCGGTTTTCAATTTGTGCTGAGGTATTAGCTGATCTACCGGGTATTCTTCGAATTGTTTTTTTGAAGCATTCCATTTCAGCAGCATAGATGTTTTATTACTCGCCCACCAGATATTGCCTTTACTGTCTTCCGCAGCAGTATGTACATAACTGTGCGAAAAGGCGGGAGGGGAGGTGGTGCGACTATACTGTATTAACTCATTTGTGCCATACGGGTTCCTGATGATCCCGGCACTTCCATTGCAACTGTACCACAGGTCACCATTTCTGGATTTGAAAACAAGAGTAACGAGGTCAGTGTTGTTTGTATAGAATGGCTGCAGAAACGAAGGATGGCTGATCTTACCGGACAGGGTATTGTAAACAGCAATTTTTCTGCCTGCCCCGGTGAATATTATATCATCACCAGACTGAGTGGCCGACCAACAATAATATAAAGAACTGTCTACTCTGCGGGTAGTGCCTGTTGAGCGATTGAATCTGAATAAGCTTTTATCCTGTGCCAGGTAGTAAATATTCCTATCTGCGCCTTTCAGTATGGATTTAAATTCGTCGCCATTCCCAACATTCAGTTCTTTTCGCCAGTAGTTTACCTGGGGGTTATTCAGACTAAAACGGGTGATGCCATTGGTAGTCGATAACCAGTAGCTGCCATCCCTGGCTGCATAAATATTCAAAACAATACTTGAGATCATTGGCTTATCAAGCTTCGACCTGGAATTAAAAGAGGCAGTGGTTTTAAAATCAGTGATGTAAAGACCATTATCACCTCCCTGCATTAACCGGTTGCCGGATAGTAAAATTGTACTTCGAATGGCACCATCACTCAGGAAAGACATTTTTTCCGGTTTGTAACTGGTGGTTTCTGGCAATTGCAAATCGACATAGTAATTACCATTAAAATAAGCGGAAAGGTATAGCCGTTTACGGACGCTGTCGTAGGCGGTAGGGGTGTAGTATTTTGAACGGGATTCTAAACTTTTATTATCCAGTTGTACAGGTGTTAAAGTCCTTTTTTCAATATTCAGCAACAAAAGTTTACTATCGGTACTTGTATATATCAAACTATAAGGATGGTGCAGGGGAAAAGCGGCTAAAACTGTATTAGACCCAAAATAATTCTTGTGCGACAAGCTGAACAGGAGATTAAGAGAGGCGTCCGTTATATACAGTGAATCGAAGTCCGTCACACACCAATGGTTATTGGTGATCTTTTGGGGTTGGGCAATAATTATCTTTCCTTTGAAATAGTTTGCCTCACTGAACTGATGATTATAAATATTTAAACCCCAGATGTCGGTGCCGCTCAGGAAAAGAATGTTGCCGGGCAGGTTCTCACCTAATATATAAATATTATTATTGCTAAACTTTGTGCTGTCATTGGGGTTGGCATACCATGTCTTATAATGCAATCCGTCAAACCGGATAAGTCCCTCCCGGCTCCCCATCCATAAAAAGCCGCGGCTATCCTGTACTATATTATTAACATTCTCTTCCGGCAGTCCACTGCTGCGGGTATAATTGGTGAATTTAATATCAACGGGCAATTGGGCATTGCTGTAACTGATATAAAAAACTAATATAGAGACAAGCCACCACCGCATCATTAAAAATAGCGATTATTCAAAATCATCGTACAGCAAATACTTCTTGCGTATTTTTTTGAACTCACTTAGTTTGGGTTCCCAGCTTTTCCTGATCACTTGTTCTGTTTTACCTTCCTTTATTTGTTGCCACAGATCATTATTGCCAGC
>CALSAT010000255.1:0-5975 GCA_943372905.1 Bacteroides fragilis
GTTGGTGGTTTTGATCACCAATTCTTTCTTCTCACTGCTCTCCACTCTGCCAATCACCTGTGCATCCACACCAAAGCTGTTGGATACTTCAATGATCCTGGCTGCATCAATTTCGGTAGTATAGATCTCCAGCCGGGTACCCATATTGAATACCTGGTACATTTCCCGGTCATCTGATTGACTGGCTTCCTGTATCAGTTTAAAAATAACCGGTGGTTCAAACAGGTTGTCTTTAATGATGCGAACATGCTCCGGCACATACTTCAGGCATTTGGTTTGGCCACCGCCGCTGCAATGGATCAATCCGTGTATTGTGTCAAAATGGTTTTCCAATAATTGCTTCAGCACCGGTGCAAAGGTCCTCGTAGGGCTCAGCAATAATTGACCAATGGTAGTGTTCAGCGTACCATCCTTTATGGTATCCGTCAGCCGGTGCGGGCCGATATACACCACCGATTCATCCAGCGAGGTATCATAGCTTTCCGGGAACCGGGCGCCGTATGTTTTATGCAGCACATCATGCCTGGCGCTGGTAAGCCCGTTGCTCGCCAGGCCGCTGTTGTAAGCCGTTTCATAATGGGCCTGTCCAAACCCGGCTAATCCTACGATCACATCACCAGCTTGTATCTTCTCGTTGGTCACCAGTTTTTCTTTTGGCCAGCGGGCTGTCATGGTACCATTTACGGCAATGGTGCGCACCACATCTCCCACATCGGCAGTTTCTCCTCCCATAAAGTGAATGTGTACGCCAAATTCCTTCATGCTGTTAAAAAAATCCTGTGTACCATTAATGACTGCTTCCAGTACTTCCGCAGGTATCACATTTTTATTCCGGTCAATGGTGGAAGAGAAAAGGAGGTTATCATAAATACCCACACACAGCAGATCATCCAGGTTCATTACGATGGCATCTTGCGCTATCCCTTTCCACACTGATACATCACCGGTTTCTTTCCAATAGAGATAGGCCAGTATGCTTTTGGTGCCTGCCCCGTCCGCATGCATCACATTTACCCAGGCATCATCCCCACACAACACATCAGGGTATATTTTACAAAAAGCGTTTGCATAAAGCCCCTTGTCCAGGTTCCTGGTAGCAGCATGCACTTCTTCTTTTTGGGCAGAAACTCCACGTTTTGAATACAGAGACATTAGAAATGGAAAATTTAGAAATGGGTGAATCGGGAAATCGCTGCAAACTTAGCCATTCCTGATTAATGAATATTTATCTTCGCCCTCTTTATGCAAGTACACTACGATACAGACCAACTGCCCGTTTTTAAAAATGCCATCATCACCATTGGCACTTTTGATGGCGTGCACATGGGGCACCGGCAGATCATCGAAAAATTGAGATCGGAAGCCGCCGCTAACAGCGGGGAAACAGTCATCATTACCTTCCACCCGCATCCGCGGAAAGTGGTTTCTTCCGCCATCCTGGGCATACGGCTGATAAATACACTGGAGGAAAGAATAGAACTCCTCCGCCAGTTAGGCATCGATCACCTGGTGGTGGTGCCTTTTACAGAAGTATTTGCCAACCAGACAGCCGAAGAATATATCAAAGATTTTCTGGTGGAAAAATTTCATCCGCATACTATCATCATCGGCTACGATCACCGCTTTGGCCGCGACCGCCTCGGTGATTACCGGCTGCTGGAGAAAAAAGCGGCGATCTTTAATTATACTTTAAAGGAAATACCCAAACACATCCTCGAAGATATTTCTATCAGCTCCACTAATATCAGGGAAGCCATCCTGCACAACGATATTGCTACCGCCGGCAAATTGCTGGGCTATGATTTTTTCTTTTCCGGCACCGTGGTGCATGGTGATAAACTGGGACGGCAACTCGGCTACCCTACTGCCAACCTGAAAGTACAGGATGAGGAAAAGATCGTTCCGGGAAATGGTATCTATGCCGTGTATGCAGAACTAACAGGCGATGCCCCGGAAACGAAAGTTACCCGCTACAAAGGGATGATGAGCATCGGTTTCCGACCCACAGTAGGTGGTAAGAGAAAAGTGATAGAAGTCAACCTCTTTGACTTTGATAAAGACATCTACGATCAGACCCTGAAAGTCTATGTAAAAAAATACCTGAGGGAAGAGATCCGCTTTGACGGACTGGAAGCCCTGGTTAAACAGATAGACCAGGACAAGATCGACAGCCTGAAAGTGCTTTAAACAGCAATGGTCCATAGCTGGTGGCAACCGATTGCGGTATGCCAGTAACTATGGACCACCTATTTAGATAAGTACGTTTAGTACTTCACAGAAAACTCAAACATCGAAGGATCATCAAAAAAATCATCCACATTTGCACTGATCATCACCTGCTTTTTATCTTCCGAAAGTTTAGCACCTTTTCCTTCCAGGGATGTAGCGGGCCTTGGTAAATTGATCACATAATTCGCCTTCATCGCCAAACCCATTGCACCTGCTTCCCGAACACCTTTCAGGTAAGGATCACTTTCCGCACCGGCATATTTTTCTTTATCTAATTTTTTAGAAAGGCTGCCATTAGTATATTCAATAGTATAATAATCATCAAAGGATGAAGCTTCCGGCATACCGCCTTCCCCCATCGGGCCTCCATCGCCCATCTGGCCTTTCAGGGTTTCCGCCAGTATCTTGTTCGACAATTTTGTATAGGCTCCAATTTCTGAGGCGGAAGCAAAAGGAAACGTCATTTTGGTATAGCAATTCTCCGCTTCCAGGTCGAAGAGGATATTCAAAACCCCTTTACGGGCCATTTCTCTTTCTTCCGGCGTCAGGTTGGGGATGCTGTCCGCCCCTTCTTTCATCGATACAGTAGAATCGATCTTTTGCTCGCCAGCCTTGCCTATTTCTTCCGCACCGCCCATTTGCTTGGCGGCAGCTATCAGCTGGCTCATATCACTCTTATTCATGATGGTTCCGCTGCCATCAGCATTCAGGGTTATTTCCTGGGTGGTTTCCAGGCAACCGGTCAGGAACAGTGATATTCCAGCAATAAAGGAGAAAATTATTTTTTTCATATTTACTTTTTTGTGCCCGAAAGATGGGGATGGTAATTTTTTAGTTGCACAAAGAAAAGGCATTTTAGATTAAAGATATGCCCTTGTTCAGGCCATCATTTTTACCACCATTTCTTTCATCAGCGAGGCATCTTCGGTATTCGTGCTGCCCACTCCCACACTCTTCAGGTTGTACTGGTGCAGCAGCAGCAGCACTTTTTCCACGCCGGGATAAGTGTATAGTTTGGCGGCCTGCATATAGTCTTTCATAAAATAAGGATTCACACCAATGGCAGCCGCCACCGATTTTTCGTCGCTGGCCCCGGCGCCAAACACCATGAACACCTTACTGAAAAAGCTGTACAGGGACGGAAGCACCAGTTGTATCGGCCCTGCTTTGGGATTGTTTTCAAAATACTGGATAATACGAATGGCCCTTGGAAGGTCTTTAGCAGCAAGTGCGGCCTGCAATTCAAACACATTGTACTCCTTGCTCACTCCTATGTATTGTTCAATATCATCCTCTGTTATACCCGTCCGTTTACCCAGGTTCACAGACAGTTTGTCGATCTCATTTTCTATCCGGGTCAGGTCATTACCAATATGGTCCACCAGCAGGGCCAGTCCCTTGGGGCTGATGGTAAGTCCGCGGGAGTGTACCAGTGTTTGCGTCCATTCCGGTACTTCCCGGTCGTACATTTTTTTGGTGGTCAGCAGCACTCCCTTTTCCTTCACCAGCTTGGTGAACTTTTTACGGGCATCCAGCTTTTTCTCTTTATACGACACCACAAACACCGTAGAAATAAGCGGGTTCTCTACATAGCTTTCCAGTTTCTCCACATCCCGCATCTGCTGCGCTTCTTTTAATATCACTACCTGCCTTTCTGCAAACATCGGGTAGCGGCGGCAGGCATTCACCACATCGGCCCAGTTGGCATCCTTACCGTAAAAAACGCTCAGGTTAAAAGAGGCATCGCTTTCACTTAATATGTTGTGTTCCGCATAATCCACCACTTTGTCAATAAAGAAATCTTCTTCCCCTTCCAGCCAGTAGATGGGTTTGAAGCTTCCTTTTTTCCAGTCGGTAATTATCTTTTCCACACTCATAAGCCGCTAAGATACAGGCTTTCACCGGGCCGGGATAAGCTAAAAATCCACGTATGTGAAAACAACCATATCCTTTCTGGCACGGTTTTCGGAATTTGGTGTCGCAGATGGGATTTTAACAGGACTTAGACAGTACAGATGCAACCAGCACCTTACCTTGCGGCAGTTTGAAATTCCAGTATTGATTTATTAACTTAACGTCAAATTCAAATCCATTTTGTATGACAAACACTAATTATCCTTCAGCATCCACCCCACCGCCAAGCCAACCCGTAAAAGGCAGGAACAATAAGAACATCATCATAGGTCTTCTTGCCGCCGGCCTCTTAGGCTCCTGGGGTTATTTATTGTGGGACAAAAACAAAGCCGGTGAAAAGATCACCGACCAGCAAACCCAGATCACTTCACTTACTTCTGAAAAAACAAACCTGCAGAGCGATTTTGACAATGCCCTCGCCAGGTTAGATTCTGTAACAGGTGCCAATAATAACCTCAGCGGTGAAAACGCCCAGCTGAAAGCCCAGTACCAGAAAGACATCGAAGCGAAAAAAGCAGAGATCCGCAGCATCCTGAACAAAAAGAATGCCTCTGAAGCGGAGCTGAAAAAAGCGAAGATCATGATCGCAGAGTTGAACGACAATATCTCCCGCCTGGAAGCGGATGTGGCCCGGCTGACGGGTGAGAACCAGGAACTGACCGCCGCTAACACGAACCTGAAAATGGAAAAGACCGACCTGGAGACGAACCTGGCGAACACAAAAACGGAAAAAGAAGACCTGGAAAAAACAGTGGACGTAGCGTCAACTTTCAGCGCCTCCAATATACAAGTGGTGCCAGTAGATGAAAAGAAGAGCGGCAAAGAAAAAAGCACTACCAAAGCAAAAAGAGTGGACAAACTGGTAGTATCATTTGATGTGGAGAACCGCATTGCCAAATCTGGCCCCGCTGATATGTACCTGATCGTAACCGCTCCTGATGGTAAAGTGATCTCCAGCGGATCTGTGTTAAATACCCGTACAGATGGCGATAAAAGCTTTACCGCCAAGATACCTGTAGACTATGAGCAGGGCACCCGTAAATCAATACAGTTCCCCATACAGCAGGAAGGGTTTACTACCGGCAACTATAAAGTAGAAATTTATCATAATGGCTTCAAGATAGGTGAAGGTGTAAGAAGCCTGAAAAAAGGTGGTTTATTCGGTTAAAAGCAGAATGACTTCTGCACAAAAGCCGTCTCGTACAAAACGAGGCGGTTTTTTCTTTTCCGCCATGGAGATGTTACAGACAGCCTGTATTCAATAGATCCCATTTACACTGCGCAGCAGTAAAAAAAATCCGTGTTCATCCAATCAGCATCATCTCCCGTTTAGACGGGACAGGCTGTGTGCCTGTATTCAATAGATCCGATTTACACTGCGCAGCAGTATAAAAAAATCTGTGTTCATCCATCCAATCAGCGTCATCTCCCGTTTAGACGGGACAGGCTATGTGCTTGTATTAAATCCCTGTTCATCCATCCAATCAGTGTCATCTGTGTGCCTGTATTAAATCCGTGTGCCTCTATTCAATACACCCACCTCTCTCCCTCTTCACTTAACCACATCTTTTGCACATTATCAGCCAGCCCAGTTTATATAAGCAAAAATGGCAACCCATTACAGTATTTTTACCAGTAGAAAAATACTCACCCATGCCCATAAACCATTTCCGCAGGCTGTTCCTGCTATTACTTGTGCTGCCTGTTTCTTTTTATGCAGCCACTGCACAAAACAGTATCCGTCCAAAATATGCCAACTCCACCCTTTATACCGGCATCGAAGTAGGCTCCAAGGGAGTAAAAATGAGTGTAATAGAAATTGGAAAGAATGC
>CALSAT010000256.1:0-5947 GCA_943372905.1 Bacteroides fragilis
AAAGAATTTACTGGCTGTTATAAAAGGCCAGTCATTAACTGGTTCTTATAATGGCTATACCAGCTGCCCTGTGGTAACAGGATATGGCAAACTCGTACTCTGCGAATTTGACTACAATAATAACCCGACTGAAACATTTCCTTTTGACCAGAGCAAGGAAAGGTGGAGTATGTACCAGTTAAAAAGGAATGTATTGCCGTGGTTATACTGGCATAAGATACTGCCCGGCAAAATGTAGTCCTGACGTAAGGTTGTAAAAGCGGTTGTTGTAAATCATTACGGCAACCGCTTTTCATGTAACAATAGTCACTCCTGCCGCCGCCCGGTTGTCCGACTTTTGTGTCTGCAATAAAACAGTTACTGATGGATCTGTTATATAAACTAAAAACAGGCTGGACTGCCTTAAAATTCATCCGGGTTGGCCTGGGTGGCTTAATTTTGTATTCCGCCATTGAATCCGGTCATGTGCCCGGAATAGTAGTGGGAGCATTATTTATACTCCTCTCCCTTTTCACCGACGGGGTTTGTTGCGCAGGTGGGTACTGTGCCACACCCGTTAATAAAAAAAGATCATCCATAACAGAAAATACAGACTATGAAGAATTGGATACTAAATAACAAACTGCTCATCGCCGGAATTATGCTCGGCGCTGCCGGTGGCTATCTTTACTGGCAGCAGATTGGTTGCAACAGCGGCACCTGCAGCATTACCTCCACCTGGCACAATAGTACAGGCTATGGTGCGCTGATGGGTGGCTTACTGTTCAGTATGTTTAAAAAAGAAAAAAATGCAGACAAGCAATAAAAGAGAGAGCTTTGGCGAGATCATCAATGGCAGCACACCTGTGCTGGTTGATTTTTTTGCGGAATGGTGCGGCCCCTGCAAGATGATGAAACCGGTACTGGAAGAACTGCACCTGCGGATGGGTGATAAAGTACGCATATTGAAAATTGATATTGATAAAAGCCCGGCTGCAGCCAATGCCTTCCAGGTACAAAGTGTTCCTACACTGATGCTTTTTCAGGAAGGAAAAACACTTTGGCGGAAATCAGGAGTAGTGCAGGCTACGCAGTTAGAAAAAGTCATTGAACAACACATAACCAACAAGTAATAATGCCAGAAAAAAGAGTAAGCCGGGGATATATAAGTTCTGCGGTCGGTTGCCGCTGTCCCCGCTGCCGGGAAGGAAAATTATTTCAGTCACCGGTAAGTGCCAATCTGAAGAAAAATATGGTCATGAATAAAGAATGCCCGGTTTGCGGCCAGGCTACTGAAATAGAAGTTGGCTTTTATTACGGCACCAGTTATGTAAGCTATGCCATCACTGTTGGCCTTAGCCTTATCAGCCTGGCTATTTGGGCATTGACGATCGGTTTATCTGTAAATGATAACCGCTTTTTCATCTGGATGGGAGTAAATGCCGCCTTGCTGATCTTACTGCAACCCTGGCTCATGCGCCTCAGCCGCAGCCTCTGGATATCCTGGTTTGTAAAATACGACCCCGAATGGGAACATCATCAGCCTGAAGATGTATCGGAAAGACTGAATCCTGATCAGGCGAATAACTGGTAAGGTAAGATTCCCTATTTTTGCTACCCTTTAAACAAAAGGAGACTTGTCCGAGTGGTTGAAGGAGCACGCCTGGAAAGTGTGTATACCTCTAAAGGGTATCGAGGGTTCGAATCCCTCAGTCTCCGCTCTACCCGCCATAGCTTTAGCGATGGCGGGTTTTTCATTTTTTAAACCCTATACGTTCCCTCTCTTCCCATTTTCGTTGGATAGCCTTTTCATCCAGTAGGTTTTCCATAGCATCATACAACTGGCTCAATTGAATATCATGTTCACCCAACCGATCTTTAATTTCTTTAAACTGTTCTTTTAAATCAATTGGTTTCAGCAGAACTTTTCTTACTTCTGCAAAAGCCCTCATTATAGCAATATTCATGCTTATCGCCGTATCACTGTTTAAAACCCCGCTTAGCATAGCCACTCCCTGTTCTGTAAAAGCATAAGGAGTAATATTTACATTTCGTTTTATTTGAGATGCGGTCACAAATTGTGACCGCATACTATCCAATTCTGTAATAGTAAGCCGAAACATAAAATCCGGAGGAAATCGCTTGCTGTTACGTTTTACAGCTTGGTTTAAAGCCTTTGTTTCCACTTGATAAAGGGTTGCCAGGTCAAAATCGAGCATTACCCGCTCGCCACGGATTTCATAGATCCGGTTTTGGATACTTTGTATTATTTGCATAGGGAATACAAATATACAAAATAATTACTATGTAATAGTCTTTAAGTTAATCGCTACCAAACAATTTTTCTGCATTCGCCGTAGTTACCGCCGCCACGTCCTCCACACTCACATTTTTTATCGCACTGATCTTTTCCACCACATATTTTAAATAAGAAGGCTCATTTCTTTTGCCCCGGAAGGGCACCGGTGCCAGGTAGGGGGCATCCGTTTCAAGTACCAGGTGCTCCAGGCCCATCTGTTCAACTACCTTATCCAATCCGGAGTTTTTAAAGGTCACCACCCCGCCAATACCTAGATAAAAACCAAGATCAACCGCTTTTCGGGCCTGTACCACATCTCCCGAAAAACAATGAAAAATACCCCTCAGCTTTCCTTGTTGGTGCGAAGCCACTACCTCAATGCACTCATCCGTTGAGTTGCGGGAATGGATGACAATAGGCAGCTCAAATTCAAGAGCCCATTCGATCTGCTCATGAAAAGAGGCATATTGCTGGTCAGTAAACGTCTTGTCCCAGTAAAAATCCAGCCCTATCTCCCCCACCGCTTTAAAAGGTCTTTTCTCAAGAAATTGCCTCGCAATTTGCAGTTCCTCCTTATAGTTTTCTTTTACAGAGCAGGGGTGTATCCCCATCATACTGAAGCAACGGCCGGGGTTTTCTTCTTCCAGCCGTAGCATTTGCCCGTGGCTGCTGCTGTCAATAGCGGGTAAAAAAATTTTACTAACGCCTTCTTTTTCAGCCCTTTCCAGCATTTGGGGCCGGTCAGTATCAAATTCACTGGTGTAAATATGGGAGTGGGTATCAATCAGGTTCATTTCCAGGCCTTTTAAACGGTAAAAGTCCTCAAAAAACTTTAAGAAACCTTTAAACTTTCAGCAATTAATACCTTCTTAAACCCGTTAATTTTCCAAAAAAATCAATTTAAAAATAAGCTTATGAAACTGAGTTTCAGATCAGCCGCACTGGCTACCTTGTTCTTTGCGCTGACTACATTATTAATTACCTCCTGCCAGAAGGAAAATAGTCAAAATGGCACTGAAGACGAACAGGAGCAGGAAGCATCCCGGGCTTCCGGCGAAGCCGATGCAGAAGCTGAAGTCATCTTCAATGGCGTTTTTGATGACGCTATGGGAGTAAATGATGAAGTGGCCCTTGGCGGAACGGGTGTATTTGGCCGCATAAATGCTTGCCCCACCGTAACCATAGTACGTGCTACCCCCACCAGTCCCTTCCCGGTTACAGTCACATTGGATTTCGGCGCAGCAGGCTGCACCGGCCCGGATGGTCATTTCAGAAAAGGAAAGGTGATCACCACTTATACTAACCGGCTGCTGGTTCCCGGAGCCATGGCTACCACCCGCTTCGAAGATTTTTATGTGGATAGTGTAAAAGTGCAGGGGATCCATAAGATCACTAATACCAGTACCCCTTTTACTCCTCCCGCCCCTCCGGTTGACCGCAAGTTCAAAGTGGAAGTGATCGATGGCAAACTCACCAAACCCAGCGGAAACTTTGTAGAGTGGAACAGCGTTAAGTTTATTGCCCAGTGGGAAGGACTCGGTTCCATAACTCCCATAGACGATATCTTTAAGATCGAAGGCAATGCCCGTGGCCGGGTAAGAAGAGGTGCCATCCTGGTTCTCTGGGAGTCAAATATTATGGAACCCCTGTTCAAACGCTTTACCTGCCGCTGGATCACTAGGGGTAAAGTAAAGACCGTACGGGTGGCCGCCACCCCCACCAGCCCATGGGTAGCCGTACTGGATTTTGGCAACGGAACCTGCGACAACCAGGCCATATTAACAATTAATGGAATTCCCCGCCAAATTACTTTGCCGTAATTAAAAAATTATTATACCTTTAAACCAGTTTTCATAGGGTACGGATTAAAAACGGGCCAGGGTTTCTACCCAGGCCCTAACTTTTTAAGCACTTTCCTGCCCACATACTCTTCTCTTTCACTCCCTGCTACATAATTGAGCGCCGTTTACACAAACCTTTCTGCCTGTCCTGGTTCATAAATTGATCCTTCTGTACACTTGTCATTATCAGGAATTTAACAGCCCGGAAGACCCGGAATAACCATTAACCACCCTTTAGCACAGATAGAATTCCTGCCTGCTAACAGTACCCTTGCTTCCCTGTTCATTCCCTCTTCATTCATCATTACTTGCCTGTTATTTGCTCCTGGCAAGTTTCATCCTTCGTTCATCCTTCGTTCATTCTTCGTTCATGTACCGTTAATACTTCGATCATCGATCGATTCGTCTTCTTCTGTAATATAACTGAAACCCCTCCCCTACCCTGCCTGGTAGCCAGCAAAACAATAAAATAGTATGTAATAAACACTAGAGTTATCAATACAGGGTCAAAAGGTGTGAAACCATTACATCAAATGTTTTCCGCGCCATCCTTAAAGTGACTTAAAGGAATACCCATTTGTTGAAAAGAAAGCCAGCGATGCAGGCAAGGCATACTCAAGACGGGGAAAAGCCTTTTCACTGTCGTGAAAGACAATAACAGAGCCCGGTACTGACCGGTTGATCACATTTGCCAGGCATTTTTCTTTTGATAAAGATTCATCAAAATCACCACTCAGCACATCCCACATTACAATTTTGTAGGTCGCTAGTTTTTTCGCCTGTGCCGAACTCATTCGCCCATACGGCGGACGAAAAAGGGTTGAATCAATTTTTTCAGCCGCTTTGCTGATGTTGGCGATATAAGTATTTACAGGAGTCTTCCAGCCGTTCAGGTGGTTTTGGGTATGATTACCCACCCGGTGGCCTTCATTCAGTATTCGCTGATAAATACCAGGATGAGTTTCCACATTGTGACCAATACAAAAAAAAGTGGCTTTGGCATTGTACTTCCTCAGTTCATCCAGTACAAAAGGGGTGGCTGATGGATGGGGCCCATCGTCGAAAGTGAGGTATATATCTTTCTCTTTTGTGTCAATACTCCATAGCCGCTTTGCATAAAGCCGCTTCAGCCACCAGGGAGTTTTCACAAAATAATTCATGCGGCAAGTTACGATATACAAATTTTGCCATCGCCACCTATCCATTTGATATCAAAATAAATCTCCGGTATCAAAGGCACGATAAACCTTCAATCCCAAACTTTAAACCTCTCTATCTTTGCACCCTTATGAATAAAAGAGTAAGAGTACGTTTTGCCCCCAGTCCCACAGGCGGGTTGCACCTCGGAGGTGTAAGAACAGTTTTATACAATTATCTGTTTGCCAAAAAGCATGGTGGTGATTTTTTAGTACGGATAGAAGATACCGATCAGAGCCGTTATGTGGCAGGCGCCGAAGAATACATTTTCGATACCCTCAGATGGTGCGGACTTACTCCCGATGAAAGTGTGCAGCATGGAGGCAACTATGGTCCCTACCGCCAGAGTGAAAGAAAAGCAAGCTATCGCCAATATGCAGAACGATTAGTGAAGGCCGGCCATGCATACTATGCTTTTGATACACCGGACGACCTGGAAAAGATGAGGCATGATTTTAAAACAGACCATAATCCTTCACCCCAGTACGACCATACCATACGCCTGAAAATGCGTAATTCACTTACCCTGTCTGCTGAGGAAACAGAAAGATTATTGGCAGAAGGTACCAGGCATGTCATCCGTATAAAAATGCCGGAGAATGAGACCGTCTCCTTTACCGATATGATACGG
>CALSAT010000257.1:0-5932 GCA_943372905.1 Bacteroides fragilis
ATCAGTGTTTCTTAAAAACCTTTCTTCTCCACTGGTTTAGCAGATGGGAATTTCGGTGTCAACCCCATATTGTAAAACACAAAAGAATAAATATCAGCCGCTGTTTCAAGTCCCTTCTTCAGGTTGCTGGCACCATGACCTGAATTTACATCTATGCGGATCAGCGCCGGATTAGGACCTTTATAATGCTCCTGAAGAGTGGCGGCATACTTAAATGAATGAGCCGGCACCACCCTGTCGTCATGATCTGCAGTGGTGATCATAGTGGCAGGATACTGAACACCCGGCTTGATATTATGAATGGGTGAATACGCAAACAGGTTTTTAAAATCAATAGCATTATCACTGCTGCCATATTCAGCTACCCAGTTCCAGCCTATCGTAAACTTCTGGAAACGCAGCATATCCATCACTCCTACCTGTGGTATCGCTACTTTAAATAATTCAGGCCGCTGGTTGATAACGGCACCCACCAATGTGCCTCCATTCGATCCGCCCTGCACTGCCAGGTAATCTTTCGAGGTGTAATTCTTATTGATCAGGAATTCTCCGGCCGCAATGAAATCATCAAACACATTTTGCTTCTTTAAGCGCATACCTCCTTCATGCCATACTTCTCCATATTCGCTGCCGCCACGCAGGTTGGCGATACAAAAGATACCGCCCTGCTCCAGCCAGGTGATGCGCCCCGGTGAAAATGAAGGATTGCTGCTGATATTAAAACCACCATAGCCATACAGGATAGTAGGGTTTTTTCCGTTCATCGGGGTACCTTTCTTATAGGTAATGAACATAGGCACCTTGGTTCCGTCTTTGCTGGGATAAAATACCTGCTCCGTTACATAATCTTCAGGAGTGAATTTTACTTCCGGTTTTCTGAACACCGTGCTTTTACCGGTAGCAATATCATAGCGGTAGATAGTAGGTGGGAAAGTAATAGAGGTAAACGTATAGAAAACAAAAAGGTCATTTTTCTCACCACCAAATCCACTCGCTGTACCCAGGGCAGGCAATTTTACCTCCCGTTCCAGTTTACCGGAATAATCATATACATATACCCGGCTGGTCACATCTTTCAGGTAAGTAACAAATAGTTTTCCCCCGGCAGAAGTAATAGAAGAAATATTCTCCGGCTTTTCCGCTATTATAGTTTGCCAGTTTTCTTTTGCAGGGTTTTTGGGATCCACCAGTACTACTTTCTGGTTCAATGCACCATCATTAGTGGTCATAATGAATTTTCCGTTCGCTTCTTCCACAAAACTATAATCGTAATCACCAGCCTCTGCCACAATGGGTTTGAATTTCTTATCGCCTGATTTGCTGTCATAAAACCATAAAGCATTACCATCTTTTCCTTTACCCCGGTCAGAAATATTCAGGAATACATAGCGTTCATTCTCATCCGTAAATACACCGTGAAAACGCTGTCCGTTGGCTGGGTCCTCATACACCAGTACATCTTTATCCTGTGATGTGCCCACCTTATGGAAAAACACCTGGTGGTTCTCGTTCTTCGTGGAAAGCTCCTTTCCTTTTTCAGTGGAAGGATACCGGCTGTAGAAGAAACCATCTCCCTGCCACGAAGCACCGGATACTTTCACCCATTCAATAGAATCAGGCAGGTATTGCAGTGTTTGCATATCCATGATATAAAAAGTACGCCAGTCACTGCCTCCCTTTGTCTTCCCCACTACTGCATACTTGCCATTTTTAGACAAGGCAAAAGCGCCAAGCCCGGTAGTACCTTCGGCAGAAAACTTATTGGGATCAATCACCAGCTGAGGTTTCCCCGTAAGGCCTTTTTGACGGTAAAGAATACTCTGGTTTTGTAACCCGTCATTCTTGAAAAAATAGAAATACTCATTCTTTTTAGAAGGAGAAGAATACTTGGGATAATTATTGATCTCTTCCAGGCGCTTCAGCCATTGGGCCCGGTAGGTTATTTTATCCAGGTAGCCGAAGGTCACTTTATTTTGTTCTGCCACCCATTGTTTGGTCTCTTCACTGCGGTCATCCTCCAACCAGCGGTAAGGATCAGGTATTTTAGTGCCATGATAATTATCCACCGTATCAACTTTTTTGGTTTCAGGATAGATCAGTTGCGCAGCAGACAACAAGGGTATGGACAACATAGCGGATACAAGTATTTTTTTCATACAGTTGTTTTTGTACAATTAAAGATAGCAGATTCCCGCTGCAAAAAAATAGCCCCCTGACAGGAGGCTTTTATACAGGATAAACGATGCATAAACCCTCACCTGTTCACCTTCGGGGCACCTTCAGAAAGCCAGGTGGCAAACACCTCAGATACTTTCCATTCCTTTCCCGCATAGTTTCTTGGTCTGGCCAGTATATAATCAACAAAGTGCTCCACATCAGCCACGGTACACTCTGTCATTACATTCAGCACTTTCCGTCCTTCATAATCCCCTGATTTTACAGGCACATTCATGTCAGGTTCATTATTTAAAAAATAACCTCCTGTAAATTGAATATCCTTCAGCATAGAATCGAGGCAGTTCTTTTCATCAGCTGCCGTCCAGTTGGAAAAGATAAGATAGCGGTCATAAAAAGGTTCATCATATACATTCAGCAACCGGATAAAATGACCAGCCAGTTTAGGCAGGCGTCCATAATAGATAGAAGAAGGAGGCATCCTCACATACAGGATATCCCCTTTTTGCAAAGGCAGCCCGCTTTTATTACCCACGATACTGAAATAATAATAATCGCCTTTTATCAGGTGACATTTACCAAATCCTTTCTCTACGGCATCAGCTTTCGATTTATTGTACACTCCGTACAATACTCCGGGTTGATTTTGCTGAAGCGTCAGCCCATCCGGCATTTCCAGTTGCACCACTTTAGCGCTGTCATTCAGTTCCACCATATAATCAGTGATCGGAAAAGCACGGAGCCATTTAGCAGTGTCAGTTTGCGCATGAGAAAACACAGGCAACAGCAGCCATAAGATAATTGATCGTTGCATAGACGTATTAATTTCTCCTAATAACGTTTTATCAACAGCCTTTCTTCTCCGTGCCAGTGGGTATAATTGAACAACCTTACCTATCCCCCCATTTGCCGCAGGCAAATCCTTTATGTCTCCGTGCCTTTGTGAGTTAACCTGTATTACTTAGTGCCTTTGTGTCTTAGTGGCAAAAAAAACTGTATTCCCATTGCGCAGCAATCCCTCCGCACCTCCCCGTCTCTGCGGTTAAGATTGTATTACGTTTTGCCGCAGGCAAATCCTTTATGTCTCCATCCCTTTGCGAGATAACCTGTATTACTTAGTGCCTTTGTGTCTTAGTGGCAAAAAAACTGTATTCCCATTGCGCAGCAATCCCTCTGCATCTCCCCGTCTCTGCGGTTAAGATTGTATTACGTTTTTGCCGCAGGCAAATCCTTTACGCCATAGCGTCTTTGCGAGAGAACCATTGGTATTCACTTTTGCTGCAGGCAAACAACCTCCCCAACCTCATGTTGTATATTCGTGCAGCAAGCAAACAACTGTTAGTGTGTTGTTAAAACACATTCAAAACAAATACTTATTTTTGAAACTTATATGGCAAAGAAAGTAACAAAGATTGGCGTTCTTACATCTGGCGGAGATTCCCCGGGAATGAATGCGGCCATCAGGGCCGTTGTACGAACTGGTATTTATCATGGCCTTGAAGTTCACGGTATTATGCGGGGCTACCAGGGAATGATCGAAGATGATATCTACAAAATGGAAGGTCGCTCAGTGGCCAATATCATACAGCGGGGAGGCACCATATTAAAGACAGCCCGCTGCAAAGAGTTTTTCGAACCCGAAGGAAGGAAAAAAGCCTACGAGAACCTCAAACGCCGCGGTATCGATGGCCTCGTTATCATTGGCGGCGATGGTTCCTTCCGCGGAGCAGGCAAATTCAGCCAGGAGTTCGACATTCCTTGTATCGGACTTGCCGGCACCATCGATAAAGACATCAATGGCACCGATTTCACCATCGGCTTCGACACCGCCGTAAACACTGCGGTGGAAGCGATCGATAAGATCCGCGACACCATGGATGCACACGACCGCATCTTCATCATCGAAGTAATGGGCCGTGATGCCGGTTATATCGCCCTGCATAGTGGCATCGCCACCGGTGCAGAAAACATATTGGTGCCCGAAAGAAAAACCAATATGGATGACATCATCGCTTCTCTCCTGGAGAAAGAACGCCGTAAAAAGCTGGTGAACCTCATTGTGGTAGCAGAAGGAGATGAATTTGGTGGCGCCAATGAAGTAGAAAAAGTATTAAAGAAAAGCTTACCCAAGGCCGAGATCAGGGTGTGCATCCTGGGTCACATACAGCGGGGCGGTTCACCCAGTTGTATCGACAGGCTTATTGCCAGCCGCATGGGCTACCATGCCGTGGAAAGCCTTATAGAAGGACGGCATAATGTATTTGTAGGCATCATGAACAATAAAATGCACTACATTCCACTGGAAACAGCCGTAAAGAACAAAGGAAAGATCAGCGAAGAGTGGATGAAGATCGTAAAGATATTAGCCAGCTAAAAAATCGCAGCACTAAAAGAAACTATCTCAGCAAAACCAACAAGCAACCCACCTACGCTAAACCCCGGTGGACATACAAGAACGATGAGCAAGAACATAGAAAAATACCTGCATAAGAATTTTGATAAAGATGCAGGACGCCAGCATGCTTACAAAAGGACCAAGATCGTAGCTACCGTAGGCCCCGCCTGCGATACCTACGAGCAGTTGCTCGAACTCGTAAAGGCCGGTGTCAATGTGTTCCGTCTCAACTTCTCCCATGGTGCACACGAGGATAAATTAAAGATCATCGATTTCATTGCCCAGATAAATAAGACCGAGCCCTACAATATTTCCGTACTCGCCGACCTGCAGGGCCCCAAACTGAGAGTAGGCGATCTCGAAGGCGGTTCCCTCGAAATAAAAGAAGGAGACATTCTCACTTTTACCAATGAAAAAATGGTGGGCACCATGGAGAAGATATACGTCTCCTACCCCGATCTACACTCCGATGTAAAAGTGGGTGAAAAAATATTGATAGATGATGGTAAAATGGAGGTCATCGTAACAGAGATCACCGCAGATAAAAATGTAAAAGTGGTAGTGATACTCGGCGGCACCCTGCTTCCTAAAAAAGGAGTGAACCTGCCCGACACCAAGATATCACTGCCCTCCCTTACGGAGAAAGATCTTGCCGACCTCAGCTTTATATTAGATAAAAGAATTGACTGGGTGGCCCTCTCCTTCGTACGCCGGCCCGAAGACATCATCGACCTGAAAAAAAGACTGAAAGAAGGCGGCAGCAAAGCCAAAGTAATTGCCAAAATAGAAATGCCGGAAGCACTCGTAAACCTCCGCGACATTATAGTGGAAAGCGATGGCATCATGATAGCCCGCGGCGACCTCGGCGTGGAACTGCCAATAGAAGAAGTGCCGCTTATTCAAAAAGACATCATTAAGAAATGCCTGCACCGGGCCAAACCAGTTATCGTGGCCACACAGATGATGGAAAGCATGATCGACCGCACCAAACCCAACCGCAGCGAGATTACCGATGTGGCCAATGCCGTGCTGGAAGGAGCTGATGCCGTAATGCTCAGCGGCGAGACAGCCACCGGTAAATATCCAAGACTGGTAGTGGAAACGATGACCAAGATCATCCTTGAGATAGAACAGAAAGCATATGACTACAACCGGGACGAGATGTTGCGCCCCCAGCCACATTCCCCTTCCTTCCTCAGCGATGCCGTTTGTTATAATGCCTGCAAGCTCGCCGAAGATGTAAATGCAGACGCCATCATCGGGATGACGCAAAGCGGCTACACCGGTTTCATGCTCAGCAGCTACCGCCCAAAATCATTGCTGTATATTTTCACTAAAGAAAGGTCATTGGTGAACCAGCTC
>CALSAT010000258.1:0-5905 GCA_943372905.1 Bacteroides fragilis
CAAACATTGCCTGCCGCACAGCTGATTTACCAGTAATGCCCATAATGATCATGGTGGCACGGATGGTGTGTGCCATGCGGGCAATATTATCAATCAGATCCCCGCCCATTTCACTTTCACATTCCACATTTTTTACTCCGGCGTTCAAGAACTCTTTTTTCAGGCTTTCCTGGTAATTATGCGACACATCAAAATCATCGTGAGATTCATAGTTGGTGTAAAGTATAGCTGTAGCATCTGCTACACCGGCCAGCATACGGGCGGTATAGCGGGCCGCATTCAACGAGGTTTCTGAAAAGTCAACTGGTATGATGACCCGGTGCATAATAAGTTGGTTTGCTCCAAAAAGATAAATTTACTGGATTTAAAACCGAAATTTAAATTTATCTGTAGACCAACGAATCCTTGCAGGGAAGCTCATCCGGTAAAATGATCTGTCAGTAAATGGACTCGAAGGTTTGCTGCTGCATCAGCCGGGAAAAATTTGGCCGCTGGCCGCATAGTTCAGCGAGCTTATGCAAATATTCCCGGAAGGTGGCTGATTTGAAGTGCTGGTTGGCCACTGCTTCTTTTTTAAAGCTTTTGATGTGAACAAAGCAACAATCATTGTCGTTGTCAGCATAGCACTGGCTGCGCATGCCCCCGGGGCCATTTTTGTAGAGTTCGTCAAAATACTGATCGATGATCTTTTGTGCGGTGTCTTGCCGGCCTTCCGGTACAGCGAAGGACATAAAATACCTTACCATAATCTTTAGTGTTTTGGTTTAGTACAGCCGGTAAAGTATAGGCAAAGTATTGGCGGTAAATGCTGCATCCAGTGTACGGACAGTACATACAAGGGATGAGCGGCTGATAACCTTTACTACTGCGAAGAGGTCGGCATTATCAATGCCCGGTACGTAAAAATAAGAACAGCATATTACAACTGGTGCTGTCAACAGGCCGTTCTTTTTAGTATCCGTCTATTTTACTACAGCAGTGAGGAACATCTTTTTGATCAGATCAGCATCATGCTGGTACACATCATCCCGGAAATTAAGCTGTCCTTCATCATCTGCCCAGGATGTGTAGTAGATAATGAAAACGGGAATGGCTTCTTTTAATTTCACCCCTTTCTCGGTGGTTTGGTTCATCGCCGCAACAATTTTTTCCTTTGGCCATTCGGGATAATTTCTCAGCAACCATTCCGCCATCTTCTGCGGCTCACTCAGGCGGATACAGCCATGACTGAATGCTCTTTTGTCCTGTGAAAAAAGGCTTTTTGAAGGGGTGTCATGGAAATACATGTTAAAACTGTTCGGGAAAATGAACTTCACCTTTCCCAATGCATTGCCGGGGCCAGGCTTCTGGCGGATATTACTACCGATCTGTTCCATGTTCTTTTTAGCAAGGTAGTTAGGGTTCCTGGCCATGGCCGGCAGTATTTCACTTTTGATGATGCTTTGCGGCACATTCCAGTAAGGACTGAAGTAGATCTGGTTCAGGTCCCCATTGAACATCATGGTATTGTTACCTACTTTACCCACCACCACCACCATGTCAAATTCCTTTTTCTTGCCATCGTACACATGCAGCATGAATTCGGGCAGATTAACGATGATGAGGTTGCCGGTGGGTTTTTGTGGCAACCAGCGCATCCGGTCCATATTCAGCAATATTTCCATCAGCCGCCTGGTAGCGGGAACATTCATGTCTTTTACCAGGTTGGCAGTTATAGCACCATCCTGTTTGTAACCATGGCGGCGCTGAAAACTTTTAACGGCCAGTTCCAGTGTATCGGTGAAGACACGGCTGCTGTCTGCGCCTGGCATATCCCGGGTTAACTGCAGCCTTTTTTTGATGACGGGAATGGCGGCGTCTTCCGTTCCTATTTTCAGGGGAGTTTTTATTCCGCTAATAGAAGGCCATCCACCAGCTTTGGCAATATCATAATATAGCTGAAGGTTCTTTTTCAGTCCGGCATACATATCATTCACCTCTTCGTAATACTTGTCATCTTTATGTTTTTTATTCAGTAATGAATCTGCCATGGCCATCGGATCGGCTTTTTTCAGGGGAATGAATTTTTCCTGCTCCTTTCTTTTTACATAGCCTTTTTCATACGTACTGTTGATGAAGCGGATAAAGTGTTCTGTGAAGCCGAATTCGGTATCCAGTATCATGGAATCACGGGTATTAGCAGTCATTTTCTCCATGTTCAGGTAGCGTTCGGCCTGCTTATAAAACGTACTGTTGACCAGCGATGTGTCTTTCAGATGTGTAACAGCATAGTCATACTGGTTCCAGAAGAAACGGCTTTGCTCAGTAAGGCCATTGGTCGAGAACCAGGCGTACTGGTAATTCCGGGCATTGTAAAAACTGCGGATACGCCGGGCAATTTTCTTATCGCCCAGTTGGCGGTAGGCGATGTACCGTTCCATAGCGGCGCTGTCCAGAAACATATCGTTGTATGCATTCTCTTTGGTAATGCTGTAATCCCGGTCGGTTATTTTCTTTTTACTTTCTTTTTCATCAATAGGGGTATCTACGTCTTCCCCGAGGATTTCAGTGTCGCCATTGGCGGCAGGGTTGTCTTTTTTATCGCTGTTGCAACTGGTAATAAACAGGAAAGATGCGGCAATACAAAGGAACCGGATGTTCATGGATTTAAAGGTTAGAGGTGTGTAGTAATAAATATCTGGAGGTAAAAATACAATATGTGTGGCATTTAGGTTAGTTACAGATTCTTTTGTGGGAAAACTACGATGGTGTGGATAAGATATAGACAGTCTGAACGGCTGCAACGGTCAGCTATGCAATTTTCAACCGTAGTAAGCGTTGGTAAAATATCCAATTTCTGAAAAAACCAATATCCGTAAGTATGAACCATCCATTCTACAATGACCAGGCATATATTGCCGAGGGTTTTCACTTAGCCGAAGATTATACTGAACAAACCGCCAGGCTGGCCTTTTTTAAGATCAATTCGTACAAACTGGCCCTTATCAAATCGGCATTTAAGAAAACAAGGAGCGAACTGCGAAGTAATATTAAAAGCAGCCTTTTTAATTATACGAACCCGGGCATTATCCTTGCAGACATGGGCTTTTTCCAGTCGGAGTGTGATAATTAAGCAAGAGCCGGTAGTTGTTCGGAAGAATGGAAAACAATGATATGCGTTCTTTCAATGGACCGGTTAATTCAGGCAAAATCTTTGCGCTGCAACAGGTTTAAGTGGTCTGCTTAGAAAATTATTAAGCACCCTTTGCCATACGGTATTTATTTTACTCAGGCCGATGATATCCTGCAGGTACGCAGAGCGTTTACGGATCTCAATATTATCAAGGATGAACAGGAGCAACAAGTGTTTTGTTTCTCTATGACAGATGGAATGTTGCATAGAATTATTTTTCCTTAGCAGGTAAAAAACTATGCCAAACCTGTGATCAGGGTGAAAAATACTTTTCTTTTACCTGTGCATCAATGGATTATTATCTTCCTTATTTCTTGCCAGTAGCCGCCCATAATATGCCGGCATAGAGATGGTCCAGAAAAGCCTGGTCGCTGTAGATAGCGGGAAGATGTCCCAACGCTGTATAAAAAGAGCGGCCTCCACTGTAAGTATGGTACCAGGACACCGGGTGAAGTTTTCCCATACCCGTTCCTTTCTTTTCACCCCATTGCACATTGGGGTCGTACGTGGATTCATCAACTGATAATATATAATTTAGTCCCGTAGTTTTTTCAGGACCGAATTCATACCATTCATCTGTCCACCAGGTATTATTGGCAAATCCCTGTAAGCCGGGAAATGTTGCATCAAGTATATTCAATTTAGCTGTTTGAATAACCGGATGTATCCTGAACATTCTGCCAACCAGCTTTGTGTACCACTCCCAGTCATATTCTGTATCTGAAGCACTGTGAACGCCGACAAAGCCCTTGCCTGATTGAATGAACCGTTCCATTGCTTTTTGTTGTGAAGAGTCAAGTATGTCGCCGGTCGTGTTTAAAAAAATGATTGCCTGGAATTGCTCGAGGTATTTATCTGTAAATGCATGGCGGTCTTCCAGCAATACCATGTCGAAGTGATTTCTATTGGCCAGTTCTTTGAGTGCTACAACCCCATAATGTAATGACTCATGGTGCCAGCCTTTAGTAGTGGTAACCAGCAAGACTTTAAATTGCCCTGACCAGGCAGAGGTAAAGCAACAGGCAAATACTAATAGCAGGAAACATGACTTTATATTTTTCATCTACTATGGGTTTAACGACCATGAAGATAATCAGAAAGTGAAAGGGATGAACAGTAAGTCAATACAAACAATGCCGGGCTTATACCCGGCATTGTTTGTATTTTAAATACCTGTGAGAGATATTTTTACTTCGACCAGATACCTTCAAACTGCTGCACACCGCCATCTTCATAACCTGTGATGGCCCGGCTGAGCAATCCATTACCTAACTGGGTATTGTATTCTGCCTGGAATTGTGCCCCATTCAGGTGATGTTTGGCCCACCAGGTATTATAACTAGGCGCATTTTTATACCAGATACCACTCAGCATTGGCACGCCGTTTTTGGTGTATGCATTCAGATACACCAGCTTGAATTTTTGCTGATCACTGTAATCTTTAAAATAATCTTTGTATTGCTGTAAGGTCATAGCCGGGCGGGCATAAAAACCACCTGTATTTTTCTTCTCCCATATTGCAGTTACATACATTTCATTTCCCACTGCCAGCACAGATACATTGACCGGTACAAAACCTTTATCGGAGTTGGCTTTAAAATTGGCTTCATGATAGGCCAGTGTTTGTCCGTGATAGGCCAGGGGTTTGGCTTTGCCATCTTTTACCCAAACGGCTGCATAATTGATCGCTCCATTTCTTTTGTATGATTCCACAAACAGCAGCCGGTAACCTTCGTCATCCCATTTATTATACTCCGTTTGGTAGCCTGTGCCATCCATATTATGCCTGGCCACCCATTGTACACCGGCAGAGGGACGCACAATAACGTTGAAATAGGTTTTGCCTCCTGCATCATATCCATCCACCCAGATCGGATAATAGCCACAAGTCCATATCTTATCAAATTCGGTCTGGAAGTTTTCATTGGCAATGCCAAACTTAGCGACTTCGCCCCAGTTAGTTGGGTAAGCACAATAGGGATGATCACCCGGGTAAATAAAAGAAGATTTACCCTGCAGCCCCGTGATGCCTTCTTTGTTCAGCGCCGACCAGGCAACGTTTGAAAATGGGGATGTGTAATTATCCCTTCCTATTACATATCCATTGTTGAAGACCATCGGACGAAACCATTCACCATCGGTCGTATTGTCATCCTTATATGTCTTAACATGGGTATGCAAATGGGGGGCGGTGGAATTGCCAGCATTACCAGCGAGGCCGAGAAAATCGCCTTTCTTTACTACCGCATTCTTGGCCAGGAATTTCGCCGGAATACTTCCTTTCTGCATGTGGGCATATAGTGCGACCAAACCGCCATGACGGATGTTGAGATGATTACCACCACCACCGCCCTGGTTTTGATAAGCGCCCCAGTAGTTTGTTTTTTGATCGGCCATGAACTGGTCCGCCTGTGCCTGTGTCAATCCTCCCGGCATAGGGCCTGCATTATTGGGGCAATCGTTCAAAAATTGCAATACATAGCCATCCGCCATGGCATAAATAGGTTTGCCCCATATCCGGAAATGATCATTTTTGGTGCCGTCTTTATTGGGTAGCAGGTCTGACCAGCCGTCTTTGTATCCGCTGACGCCCATATCATATGCAAATACCTGGTCGCCTCCGCCGTGCATGGCATAACTGCTCCAGTATTCATTCTCCCGCAGGTCCGTTTTTTTAAAGGGCAGTGATAGTCCCGTATTGTAGGGCTGTAGTTTCTTCGTTATGGAAATAGG
>CALSAT010000259.1:0-5887 GCA_943372905.1 Bacteroides fragilis
GGCTTCCTTTATACCTGCACATTCATGCAGTTATGTATGGATACAATCCGGTCGTTCATGCGTACTATCAGTCTCATTGCCTGTGGGTACCATAAGTCCTTTCGCCTGCGCACACCAATAGCACATGGATGTTGATAGCATATCAATCCCTGATATCAATTCAAATCGTGTATGTCGTAATTGTCTCAGCAATGTTTATTTTTTGTTTTGTTACAGATTCAATTCTGTTTGCTTTACATAAAAGAAAGCAACTTTAAAGTTTCAGACTCTTAAGCCCCTCCTGCGGAGGGGTTTGGGGAGGCCAAAAAAAACCCCGCAATCTCTTGCGGGGCCTGTATTTGATCGAATTCGTTATTTCAACTTATTCATGCAGCATACAAGCCCCGGAACCGGTATAATCTCCTTTGGGACTAAACCAATTCGCTGATTCGATATGTAATTGTATGCGTAGCATTTTTTTGTTTTGCGAGTGCAAAGATGAATTTATTTTTTTGATGCTGCCAAATTTTTGACAAACTATTTTTAAAAAAGTTTTTATAGTGGAATATTACCGTGCTTTTTTCTTGGCCGCTTTACTACTTTATTTTCCAGCATAGCAAATGCTTTTATCAGCTTCTTTCTTGTTTCAGCCGGCTCTATCACTTCGTCAATAAACCCTCTTTCAGCGGCGAGATAAGGTGTGGCAAATTTTTCTGCATACTCTGCTTCTTTCTCTGCTAATTTTTTGGCAGGGTCCGTCGCTTCTGAAATTTCTTTTTTGAAAATGATCTCGCTGGCCCCTTTTGCACCCATCACTGCTATCTCCGCTGTAGGCCATGCATAGTTCATATCAGCGCCAATATGCTTAGAGTTCATTACATCATAAGCGCCCCCGTAAGCTTTCCGTGTAATGACAGTTACTCTTGGCACTGTTGCTTCGCTTAATGCATACAAAAGTTTGGCCCCATTGGTAATGATCCCATTCCATTCCTGGTCAGTACCCGGTAAAAAGCCCGGCACATCCACTAATACCAGTAAGGGAATATTGAAGCAATCACAGAAGCGGGTGAACCTGGCCCCTTTTTTTGAACTGTCTATATCCAGCACACCCGCAAGGCTCATCGGCTGATTTGCTACAATACCAATGCTTCTTCCTGCCAGCCGTGCAAAACCCACTACAATATTCTCTGCATAATCTTTATGTACTTCAAAGAATGAATCAGCATCACAGATCCCGGCTATCACTGCACGCATATCATAGGGCTGATTGGTGCTTTCAGGAATGATGGCTTCCAGCTCTGGCCTTGTTTCATCACCCAAAGCATAAGGCAATTTTAATACTACATCTTCGCAATTCTGCGGCATGTAACTGAGCAATTTCTTTACCTGTGCAATACAATCCATATCGTTCGCAGCGGTAAGGTGTGTAACACCCGACTTAGTGGAATGGGTAGAAGCCCCTCCCAGCTCTTCTGAGCTCACTTCTTCATTGGTGACCGTCTTTACCACATTCGGCCCTGTCACAAACATATAACTGGTATTCTCCACCATGATCGTAAAGTCTGTAATGGCAGGTGAATACACAGCACCGCCTGCACAAGGTCCCATGATGGCAGATACCTGTGGAATAACACCCGATGACTGCACGTTACGATAAAAAATATCGGCATAGCCCCCTAACGAACGTACTCCTTCCTGTATCCTTGCACCGCCGGAATCATTCAACCCAATGATGGGTGCGCCGCCTTTCATAGCCATGTCCATGATCTTACATATCTTTTCTGCATGCGTTTCTGATAATGCTCCTCCAAATACGGTAAAATCCTGTGCATACACATATGCCAGCCGTCCGTTCACTGTGCCATATCCTGTTATCACACCATCACCGTAGTACTGCTGGTTCTCCATGCCAAAGTCTTTCGTGCGGTGTACCACTAATGCACCTATTTCCTCGAAAGAACCGGGGTCCATCAAGAGAGTAATACGTTCTCTTGCCGTTAGCTTTCCTTTCTGATGCTGTTTGTCATTCCGGTCTTTTCCGCCTCCCAGTTTCCCTTCTTCTATTTTCTCCTTTAGTGCTTCGATCTTTGATTTCATAATCTGGTTATTTGAAATTGTATTTATGCTAAGCGGCGTTTCCAACTCGTGGTTTTGTGATCTACCGGCCGGATCTTTGTTTGTTGTTCTATCAGATATTTCAACGCCACCATTGCGGCTATCTCTGCATTTGCTTTTTGTTTTTCCTTTATCTTCTCTGGCGTGTAGTGATTTTTTACAAAATGGGTATCAAACATTCCAGACAAAAATGCTTCATGTTCAAATACAAAAGTTCCGAACGGAAGGGTGGTTGATACACCTTCGATTTTATAGGCTTTGATCGCTTCTTTCATTTTTTGAATCGCTTCGGCCCTGTTGTGTCCATGTGTGACCAGCTTGGCGATCATAGGATCATAATAGATTGGTATCGTCATGCCTTCTTCGTAAGCATCATCCACTCTTATACCATCCCCTGTTGGTTTGCTGTAGGTGGTTAGTGTGCCGATAGAAGGCAGGAAGTTATTAAGCGGATCTTCTGCATACACCCTCAGTTCCACCGAATGGCCATGGATAGAAAGATCATCCTGTGAAAAGCTAAGTTTTTCGCCACGGGCAATTTTTATTTGCTCTTCTACCAGGTCAATGCCGGTTATCATCTCCGTTACGGGGTGCTCCACCTGCAGCCTGGTGTTCATTTCCAGAAAATAAAAGTTCAGTTTATCATCCATTAAAAACTCCACGGTACCTGTGCTGGTGTAGTTACATGATTTAGCCACCATCACCGCCGCCTCACCCATTTTTTTCCTCAATTCAGGGGTGAGTATGGATGAAGGGGATTCTTCCACCACTTTCTGGTGGCGTCGCTGTATGCTGCATTCTCTTTCGAATAAATGAACGGTGTTACCGAACTTATCTGCCAGCACCTGTATTTCAATATGCCGCGGGGAGGTCACATATTTTTCTATAAAAACCGACCCGTCACCAAACGAGGAGGTTGCTTCGCTGATGGCCCTTTGCATCTGCTCTTCCAGGTCGGCTTCCTTTTCTACAATGCGCATTCCCTTTCCGCCACCGCCAGCCGATGCTTTGATAAGGACCGGATAACCGATCTTACCGGCTATTTCTTTAGCGATACCAATATCTTCAATGGCTTCGTCAATACCCGGCACCATGGGAATATCATACTTCTTTACACATTCCTTTGCCGCCAGTTTTGATCCCATCACCCGCATGGCATCCGGCCCCGGGCCGATAAAGGTGATACCGGCATTTTCCACTTTTTGTGCAAACTCCGCATTCTCACTCAGGAAACCATAACCGGGATGAATGCCTTCCACTCCCAACTCTTTACAACAGGCAATGATCTTATCACCATTCAGGTAAGACTGACTGGAAGGGGCCGCCCCGAGACATACCGCTTCATCTGCAAACAACACATGCGGGGAATGACGATCAGCCTCAGAATAAACAGCCACCGTTTGGATACCCATTTTGCGGATAGTTCGCATTATCCTTAAAGCGATCTCACCACGGTTGGCGACTAATATTTTCTTCATACTTTTTTATGATTGTTTTATTCCAACTCTATTAATAATTGCCCTTTCTCCACGGCCTGACCGGCACTCACAGCAATCCGTTTGATCGTGGCATTGGTATGTATCATAATACTGTTCTCCATTTTCATGGCTTCCAGTATTAATATCTTATCTCCCTGGTTTACCTCCTGTCCGTCTGTTACAGCTATCTCCAGTACCAGGCCCGGCATCGGTGCTTTTATTTCTTTTACCTGCTTACCAGTTACGGCGCCAAATCCCATCTTATCCAGCACCTGGTCCAGTTCGTCTTTGATCTCCACCTCAAACAGTTCTCCCTCCACTTCCACTGTTATTTTTTTACAGGTAGCATCGGCTTCCACCAGTGTTGCATTCACAGAACGGTTATTCCTGATAAGATTGAAATCTGTGGCAGTTCGCTGAATACAATCCATAGCGGTTATTTCCTTTTTATCAATTGAAAAGGTAAACGCACCAGCTTTTACCTGGTAGGCTTTTTGACTGTCTGTCATGTTGCAAGGGATTTGCTTGTAAGTTAATCGATTCCTGAGTTACAGAAAGCAGTTTCATGATCCGGTGGATTTTAAGTTGTTCAGAGAGAACCTCCAACCTTTGTAACCGTCTGCAAGATTATCATTTAGAAGGCGTTAAAGACTGATTACTCTCATTTGGCAGCAGAATTAATATCACCTGCCGTTATTGTCGTGTTTTGGCGGTTTCCCAATGACATAATAGCATAAAAAACGTCCCGGCATTGTTTTTAAGCCCCTGTTCCTGTTATTATTTTTCTTAACTAAAATTTGAAAACATGTACTACAATCAGTCATGTGCCGCAAAAGGCAACACGTACGGAAATCCTGCAAAGGCGGGATTTATCCGATCTATGCAAAGGGCAGCTGTAAACATTTACAAAACCGGCAGCAGCTATGAAATGCTGGTGTTCGCTCCCGGCCGCATCAAAGAGCATTTTCATTTAGATGTAAATGGAAATGAACTCACTGTTTCTTATTCTCCCCCCGAAGGATTTCCCCGCCCTGAATGGGTATTGCGGGAATACAGCAGGGGTGGTTTCAGAAGGGTTTTCACCCTTGATGAAAGCATCGACACCACCAACATCACTGCCAAATATGCAGATGGTGTATTGGAGGTTAGCCTGCCCGTCATTGCCGGAAAAGAGGAAGTAAAGAAAGAAATAGTGATCAACTAAGCAGGTTTTCACTTTTACGAACGGGTACCGGAAGGTGCCCGTTTTTTGTTCCCCTCCTGATTTTTATACCCCCGGTTGAGCGCTGATCATTGACGATCCCGTACATTTTTCGTGATCTCCCTGTGAAAAACTTATTGAGTAAGAATTTTTACCAGTGACAAAATGCTATATATTTGACACTGGTAAATACTTATACCCGTTAACATTCTAAATTAAAAAACATGGCAACAAAGAAAAAAGCAGCTCCAAAAAAGGCAGCTAAGAAAGCAGCTCCAAAAAAAGCAGCTAAGAAAGCAGCTCCGAAAAAAGCAGCTAAGAAAGCGGCTCCAAAAAAGAAAGTAGCCCGCAAACCAAATGCAGCATTCATGAAAGCGCTTACTCCAAGTGCTGAATTAGGCGCTGTTGTAGGAACGAAAGCTTTACCCCGTACTGAAGTAGTAAAGAAAATATGGGTGTATATCAAAGCGAATAAACTGCAGGATGCAAAAAACAAACGCATGATCAATGCTGATGCTAAACTGAAAGCTGTTTTCGGTGGCAAAGGCCAGGTATCTATGTTTGACATGGCTAAACACCTTGCCAAACACCTGAAATAAACAATAGTATTTATTCCACGGAAAGGGCATCAGTTGATGCCCTTTCTTGTTTTTACTATAATTTTCTTTCCTGCCTGCTCTGCCTCTAAATGACTTATTGATACCTCTTTAGCAAACGACGAATACCGTTTTTCCCGCACTCCAACAGCCGTCATGTTTTTATTTTACTCAAAACACTACCTTTTGCATAACCAAACTATTTTGTTATGAAACGGTATCACATCATCTCGAGGATAGCTATTTACCTGCTGTCAGTGGTGCTGATCGTTTTCGGCATCTTCCATTTTATGTACCCCCGTGACCTGCTGGTGTATGTTCCTTTATCACTGGTGGGCGGTATCACCTGGGCCTATATAGTAGGTGGTGCATTTGTACTGGTTGGTATTTCGTTCCTTACTAACCAGTATGTAAAACTGACCAGTTACCTGTTAGTGATTATGCTGATCATTTTTATACTGACCATACACCTGCCGAACTATAATAATGCAGGTGATAAGGAAATGCGGCAGATGGCC
>CALSAT010000260.1:0-5860 GCA_943372905.1 Bacteroides fragilis
TGGGGTGGAATATGAAATGAAGGTGACGGAGTTTAAACAAAACAATTTTCAGCCGCAGCGCCAGATTGGACTGCTGGCGCAAAACGTGGAAAAAATAATACCTGAAGCCGTAAATGAAACAGATGGGTACAAAGGCGTGGATTATGCCAAACTGGTGCCTTTGCTCATCGAAAGTATCAAAGAACTGCAGCAACAGGTGGAAGAATTGAAAAAGCAAATTAAACAATAGTATCATGAACTATGTGAGCCTCGCAACCAGTAAAGGCCTTTACCGGCTTGACCTGCACAATATCATACGCATACAAAGCAGCAGTAATTATAGCCGTATATATTTTGCGGACAAAAGGCATCCGCTTACAGTAGCCAAAGTGCTTCACTGGTTTGAAGATAACCTGCCAGCCGATAAATTTTTGCGTACCCATCGTACACACTTGGTAAACAGGCAGCATATTCTCAATTTATCCTCCTCCTCCCAATCCATGCAATTAAGCAACGGGGAAAAAATAAGTATCAGCAAACGAAGAAAACACCGGGTAATTGAAAAACTCTGTGCCTGATTATCCTTCGCAAATAAATATAAACTACAATACCTGCTTTAATCATACTCAAAAAATTCCTGCATCATGAAAAAGATACTCCCGCTGCTGTGCCTTGTTCTGCTCACCAAAATAATCACTGCCCAGCCGCCGAATGATAATTCCTGTGGTGCCATCACCATTCCTGTAGAAAACCTGGGTTGCGAACCTACCGTAACCTATTCCTATACAGCCGCCACCTGGAGCTCAGGAAGCGCTAATACCTGGTGCGAAAATTTTCAAAACCTGGATGTATGGTATAAGTTCACCATACCTGCCAACGGTAAAGCAAGGGTGACCATAGCTGCAACTGACGGCAATGCATATACAGCAGAGATGTACACCAGCAATACTTGTAATAGCCTGGCGGTGTTCAATAGTTTCAACAATGGCTATCCATGTCTCTATACAAATGTGCCAACAGAGAGTACAAGAGAATTTACAGGTCTTACTCCCGGCGGTGAAGTATATATGAGGGTGTACCGCCGCTTTAGTAATACGGCGGCATTCGCCAATGGCGCAATCAAGATTTGTGTAAGTAATACGAATATCCTGGCTGATGAGCCATGCAATGCCGGCTTCTTTACATTAGACCCGGCTGATCCGCTTGGCCAGGACTGTACACCGGTAACATCATATAGTTGGTCGGGCGCCACACTTACCCCGGCAATCCCAACACCTTCTTGCATTGCTCCAATGCCAGGTACCAATGTGAGAGATGTTTGGTTTAAACTAAGAGGACCCGCCAGTGGTAAGTTGCGGATCAATCATACTTACAACGGCACCTGTTTGATAGCTTATACTGCCACTGCCTGCAATGGAACTTTTACTGAGCTTGGTTGTACCTTCTTCGGTTTAAACTGGACGAATCTTACACCAAACAGTATTATTTATATACGTATGATACGGTACACAGGTACTGGTCCGGCTATTGATAATGGTAGTGCAAAAATTTGCGCCGCAGAAAGCAATCAGGTACCCACAGCGAATAACAGTACCAAAGTGGGCATTGGTATTGACACACCTTTTGCCAAACTGGATGTGGTAGGTAATGGTATTTTTCGGGACAAATTGACTACCCTTGGCGACCTGGAAACAAGAGGCGATCTTATTGTGGCCGGAAATATTCTTTCAAAATACGGCAATACTAAATTACCAAACAATACATCGGTAGGCGGTCAGTTGTCGCTGGATTCTTTAGCATTAAGTAATCGCCTCGGCAATCGTATTTCTTTATATGGCGGTTTGGGTAATACACCCCAGTATGGGCTCGGTATCCAGAGTGGGCTTTTTCAAATCTATTCGGATGCACCTTCCACCAATATTGCATTAGGATATGGCAACAGTAATTCCTTCAATGAACGGGTGCGCACCATCAACAACGGTGAAGTGGCCCTTCAAACCAACGGAAGACTACAGATACGGACCGGTTCACAAACAGCAGGGCTCTGGCTCTCCAATGCGGCCAATTCAACAAACATGGCCTTTATTGGTTTATCCAGTGATAACCAGGTTGGTTTTTATGGTAACACAGGGGCTCTCTTTGGTCTTACAATGAATACCACCACCGGAAATGTGGGCATCGGCCTGAACGGTGCAGCCGCACAAGTACCCCTACAGTTCTCCAATGCGCTGGGATTAACAAAAATATCACTGTACAGAGGCAGCTATGGTGATGTGGGCATTGGTGCGTATGGAGGAGAACTTCGCTTGCAAAATGATATCCCGAATGGTAAAGTAAGCATGGGTGTGCTGGAAACCGATGGTAGTTTTACTGAACTGGCGAAAGCGGAACGAAATGGCGCTTACGCCTTCGCCATCTTTGGCAGCCTATGGGTAAATGGCACCACCTATTCCAGCGATGCCCGGTTCAAACAAAACATAACAGATATAGCTTCACCATTAGAAAAATTATTGCGGCTGAAAGGAGTTGAATATGAAATGAAAACAGACCAGTTTCGAAAGAATCATTTTGCCACCGGCCGGCAAATGGGTTTACTGGCACAGGACGTGGAGAAAATTGTTCCTGATGTGGTGACCGAAAAAGATGGCTACAAAGGAGTTGATTATGCCAAACTGGTGCCCCTGTTGATAGAGGCCATGAAAGAACAGAATAAAAAGATCGAACTACTCGAACGCCAGCTTGAAGAACTCAAAACAAGGGTGAACAGCATTAACCAGTAAGAATAAGGGATAGCGCCGGGAAAATGCCTTTTGGGCAATTTCCCGGCGCTATCCCACAAAATACCTATGCCGGTAGTCCTCATTTGCCTATACCCTGCTGCATCGCTGCGGGTTAATTTCACATCTGAAACTTGCCAGACGCCAAACATTAACCTGTAAATACTCCCAATGAAAAAGAAAAGCTTACTCCTTCTTTCTTTCGGCATAATGGTTACCTTCTCTGCCTTTGTGATGATAGACAACATCATCACAAGACTCGGCATGCAGGAGCAAACCGCACGGATGTATATCATCAACAACTTTATCGGCCGTTTCTCTACAGGCCCTATGGAACAAGGATTTGAAGGAGGCGATCCCAACAGTGTATATAATCAGTTGCAGTCCTTTCAGATACCAAGGGCAAGATTACTGGCCGACATCATTTCCGGCGATAAAGCTGCGGCCACTAAAGAACTGTGTGAGTACGTAAAAAAGTATGTGAATAGTGAAGAGTTCATTACAGAATACAACCGCCTGCGGGAAGATGCGATGCCGCTGACGGATAAAGGCTCTACACTGGCCAACCTGAGGAGAAATAAGGAAGTGTTCCAGAAGAATATCAATAATTATAAAACAGATACTAAATATGTGGCGGAACAACAAAAACTGATGGATGAAAATCAAAAAAGAATAGATGCGTTGACGGAGGCTGCTAAAAAACCATTTCCCGGAAAAGAAGCCTGGGAAAAAGCCTATCCCAAAGACCCGGCTGTTTTGATTAAAAAAAGATTACAGGAATATTTAACGGTATCCGCTACCGTTGACTTCAACGCTAAACTTACCGGCACCGGTCGCAGGCAAACTTTTGTAAATGCTGCCTATGAAAAGAAAAGCCTGAAATGGAAAGCCATTTACCGGGCTGGCAAAGAAGTAAATGAGGTGGTTACTGCATTTGTAAAAGAATGGATAAAAGGTGAGATCATAGCTCCTGATAAAATAAAAATGGATGCGCCGGCAAATGACCCTGCACCGTCTGCCAAAGCCACCACACCTGCTCAACCGGCTGTTGTCAGTCCGGCATCCGCAGAGCCAGTCACTCCTGTAGCTGAAAACAGCAAGGAAACAAAACCGAAAAAATCTCTCTTTAATAAGATAAAAGAAAAGGCTGGTGCAGTAACAGGCAACCATCCGTAAACAAAAAATATGCGCTACACAACATTGATCCTATTGCTGATCGTCTCTTTTGCCACAATGGCCCAGCCGGGTAAACCCGTAAAAAGCAAACCGCCAACCGCTGCAACGGGTGGATATAAAGCAGGTGTAAAGCTTACCTATGCCGGTCAGGGTGAGATCTTCACATTTCGTGACAGTAAAGGCGGCACTATTACCATTTCACAAAGTAATAACACAGTAAACTTCCCGGGCACCTACAGGCCCGGTGATACGATTGCGATATCACAAACCGCCGGGCCCCGGGCGGTTAATTTCCTCAACAACAGCCATACCGGTATCATCCTGAACGGCAACTTCATTGCAACAGCAGAATCAGGATCCGCACCCGGCCAGGTAATCATCAGGGGAATACTCGATGGCGTACCCGGCGCAAGAATTACCTTACAAAACAACGGTACGGACGACATCACGGTAACGGCAGCACAAAACTCCGTTCGGTTTGCTTTCCCCAAGCCGCTTGCCGAAGGCACACCTTACAAGGTGACCATCAAATCTGCACCGGAAGGCCAGCGCTATGTGGTAAGTAACTACAGCGGCGAACCAGGGGTGGCATCCGCCAGCAGTTTCATAAAAATTTATGGCGATAAAGAAATTGATCTTGTCAGCCGTGGCAACGGTGATTCTATATTGGGTACCTTTTACGAAAGTTGGGATGCCTGTGTTGATAAAGCACTTGATGATAAAGCCCGTTACGTAGTATTTGTTTCCCAGGTAAAAGGCTTGTGCGGTGCTACCGGTAAGTACCGCCAGATATTCTGGAGAGACAGACTAACCGGCGAAACAAAAATGATCAGCCGTTCACCTGGCGGAGAGGAAGGCAATGGCAATAGTTTTGCTCCAGACATTTCTGTCGGCACATTTTATGTCGCCTTTGAATCCTATGCATCCAACCTGGTTGCAAATGATGGCAATGGTGTGCGGGATGTGTTTCTCTGGAGAAAAACACAGGAAGGAGGTGAAATAGAAAGAGTAAGTGTGAATCAGAACGGCGTGGAAGGCAACAGTGAAAGTTTTGAACCTTCTGTTTCAGGCATGGGCGGGCAGGTGGCTTTTTCTTCTAATGCCAGCAACCTGTTAACCGATGGCACCCGGGTGGATGGCGTGAATGTTTACCTCTGGGAAAAAAATAATAAGAAGATCACACTCATAAGTAAAGACCCCAAAACAGGAATTGGTGTGGGTGGCTCTAGGCCTTCCATTGATATGAACGGGTACAAGATCGCTTTCTGGTCATTTGCCTATACATTGGTACCCAACGATAATAACAATCTCTGGGACATCTTCCTTTATGAAAGAAATTCAGGTCTTGTAGGTTTGCCGCTGAGACGGATTACCATGGCCTACGACGGTGGTGAAAGAAACCAGGGAGATGAAAGTTCGAGCAGGGTTGTTACCCCGACAATATCCGGTATGGATGGCCGCTTCATTACGTATGCCACAACCGCCACCAATGTGGTGCCCGGTGATAATAATAAAGCGCAGGATGTATTTGTATATGACGCACAGACCAATACCACCACCAGGGTAAGTGTGAATAACAACGGAGTGGAAGGCGACAGCGACAGCCCGATCGGGCAGGGAGAAAGAATTCCTATCTCAGCCAATGGTGACATAGTGGCATTTACCACGAAGGCATCCAACTTTGGCACACCTGCCAATAATGTGGTGCTGTACAACCTGCGAACCCGGAAGATGGTACCGGTTTCGTCTGTCACAGGTACCTATGTTTCCACTCCATCGCTTTCAAGAAATGGACGCTATGTATCATTTGGATGCGGACAACCGCTGGACAAACGTTTTGGTTCATCAGGATTATTTGTTGCATTTACAGGCTGGTAAAAAAATAAAAATAATTATGCGATATATCATTTGTATTTCAATCCTGCTTT
>CALSAT010000261.1:0-5851 GCA_943372905.1 Bacteroides fragilis
AAAGGCAGTTTTTGGGAAAGAGCTTTGTTCATGTTCATGGCAGGCTGGTGGTTTGTCACCACACTATACGGGCTTACCACCATTCACAAGAGAAATGTAATTGCCCATAAGGTTTGGATGATGCGCAGTTATGCCATGGCCATGACTGCCGTTTCATTCCGGGTATTCCACATCATCTTTTACCTGCTGAACTGGGGCCACCTGGAAAACTATGAAATATCCCTTTGGATAAGTGTGATTGGCAATATGCTGTTTGCTGAATGGATTATTTACCGGCAAAGCAAACATTACCTGAAATCATTCATCACCTGATTCGCTTAATCAACCATTATAAACTTTTAAAAAGCAACAAATGAAATCAATCTTGTACGTAGGCGCCACGTTAATGATAGGCGCAAGCATTTACGGGTTTGTAGATTATAAACAAACTAAGGACAAAAAAGAGTTTAAAAAAATGTACACAGAAAGCCCGGCTATAGAACCAACCATAATTGATGAAAAAGAAAGTGTTGTTACGCCAGCCGGTAAAGAAGAGATGAAGGTTACAGATACAAAAAACACGGTGGCAAGCAACTCTTCTGATGGCAAAAAGAAAACTACTGTGAAAACTGCCAGAAAGAAAAAGAAGATCAATTCAGAAATGTTCAGTCGTGGTTCAATGGAGGAACGATATATTGAACCTGTGAAAACCGGGGAGATAAAACCTGACACTAAGAAAACAGAAATAAAAGAGCAGTAAAAGCATATAGTAACATTGCTCTGACCCCGGTGGCGTACCCGCCGGGGCTTTTTATTTCCACTTTAATGTATTGATGAGGTGTTCCAGGTCTTTCTTGAGAAAGTCATTTACTATTCTCAATGAATCTGCATTGGGCGCTGCATCAAAATATAAGGCTCCGCGCAAAAAATGTTTGGTTGAATCGGTCAGAAAAAATTGGTTGGCCGTTGCTGTATTTCCGCCCAGGCTAAAGTACATGCCTTCTACACTATTAGGGGTAAGAATTCGGCTTTCTTCTATGCCTGTAGAAACATCCACATGCTGCTTATACGCCATTTTAAATCCATCCCTAACCAGCGAATCGAAATTATTGCCAGCACCGCCTATGCTTTTATAGCTTACATATATCCTGCTGGCAAATTGCGGAAAATCAATATTGATCCACCAGTCGCCTGCTTTATCGTCAAAAAAAGTGGTGTCTTTTGTTATATTGGCGTACACCGGATATTCAAAGGTGTAGGGATAATCCGGCTTGTCAAAGGGCTGGTATTTCTTCTCGGGAAACTCAATATTAAAGTATCCCTTTTTCTTACCTGTTGAATAATCGCTGTTACAGGCCAGTAATAAACTGCTGAAAACAACCAACAAAAAAATGATACGGAATGGCTTTTTCATTCAGGTCTGAATTTATGGTTTAGGTTTTATTATCACTTTCGCCAGTTGGATGCGGTTATTTTCCACCTTCATAATCTCAAATTCAAAATCGCCGCAGGGAATTATCGAATCTGTATCCGGAAACTCTCCCGCCACTTCCAATATTAATCCAGCCAGCGATTCGCTTTCACCTTTTACTTTGTCAAACGTATCCATCGGCAACTTCATGATCCTGCACATGTCATGGATCATTATTTTGCCTTCGAAAATATAGTTATTGTCATCAATTTTATAATTGTTACTCTCTTCTTCGTCAAATTCATCTTTTATCTCACCAATCACTTCTTCCAGTATATCTTCCATCGTTACAATACCGCTGGTACCGCCAAACTCATCCACGACTACAGCAAAATGGATTCTCTTATGCTGAAAATCTTTCAGCAGATCTTCTATCAATTTGGGTTCTGGGACAAAATAAGGTTGTCTCATCAAGGGGTGCCAGTCAAAACTATCCGTTTCCTTCAAATAAGGAATAAGGTCTTTCGTATTGATCACTCCTACTACTTCATCCAGGCTTTCTTTATACACCGGCAGCCGGGAATAATGCAGCTCTTCCACCCGGGCTATCAATTGGCTAAAAGAGAGCCCGTACTCAACTCCACTTACATCCAACCGGCTTTTCATGATCTGCTTCACGGAAATATTTCCAAATTTCACAATCCCTTTCATAATATTCTTTTCCTCCGGCGAAGCTTCTTCATCAGTTTTAAAATCGATGGCCTCATCCAGCTCCTGCATACTCATGGCACTTGTTTTATCAGCACCGGCCCTTTTCCCTATATTATCCGCCAGCGATACGATCCAGCGGCTTATACGACGCAATAACAGGTGCAGCCCCTCTACCACGAAAGCTGAACCGTATGCAAAACGAAGATTGTTTTGTGTAGCCCATACTTTGGGTAATATTTTGCCAAAAAAGATCACAACTAATCCAATAAGAATAACCCGTATTATTATTTCCAGGAAATAGCTTGCCGGTTGACCCAGAAAATTGACAGTATGATAAGGTAAATACAGATCGATAAAGAAATTTGACAGAACAATAATGCAGATATTAATAAAAGTGCCCCCAATTAATAATGAAGCATACACCTCCTTTGGTTCTTCCAGCAGGTTAATAATCCGCTTTGCCGACACATGCTGTTTTGTTTTCAGCATATTAATGTCTTTTTTATTCAGTGAAAAAAGAGCTACCTCGGCTCCTGAAATTGTAAACGTTAGCAACAATAATACTATAAGAGTAGCTGCAAGCATGGTAGTCCCCTGCATATTTACTGCAAGAAGAAAATGGGCGAGATGATCAAAAAAGGAAACGAATACCGGATAACTTTCCAAAGCAAGGTTTTTGGTGATCAATGTCTTTTAAAGTACTGTACAAATACAAATCCCACCAAGCCGCTAAGCAACACAAAGATTTCCATGTTTATTCTTTGTGGTCCCTGTGTCTTTGTGGGATACTACAACACCTTCAAAAACAAAGTTATTGTATTTATAATTTATGGCTAAAAAGGCAGGTTTTCCGAGGGATCCCCCAATGGCATATCTGTGCCGCCCATTCCTTCTATACCACCCTCGCCTGCACCGGGTAATGCCCCACCTTCCACTCTTTTATCAAGCATAATGAGATTATCCCCTACCACTTCAGTAGCAAATTTACGATTACCGTCCTTGTCGTCCCAGCTGCGGGTACGCAATCGGCCTTCTATATAAACAAGGCTGCTTTTGTGCAGGTATTTTTGTGCCAGTTCGGCCAGGCCCCGCCAAAGTACCACAGTATGCCATTCTGTTTGCGAAACTAACTTACCGGTCCTGTCTTTGAAAGTTTCCGTTGTTGCCAGGGGGAATTTAGCAACCGCTATATTTCCTTCCAGGTGCTGCACATCCGGGTCTTTGCCCAGGTTTCCTATCAGCATTACACGGTTTACGCCTCTCATATATTTATTCTTTAGGTTTAATAAATCATCGAAGGGCTTTGAGCTCTTTAAAGTTAAAATCTTTTTTGCGGAGAACCGAAAACATTTACCATATAGGGGAATAATTGTTTTTCCTGGTCAGTTTCTTTTAACGATGGGTTAACTACTTTTGTTATTATTTTGTAACTGGTAATACCACACAAACTACTATTTATGAAAGCTCAATTTTTAACCCTGTTAACAATATTACTTGGTTCAGTACTGGTAAACGCACAAACAGAATTGGTCCCTGATCAAAATCCCAACTATGCTATCAGTCGGGATAAATACATGAAAATGGCTGATTCACTGACCCAATGGCATGGCACCACTCTTCAAAACACCTACCAGGCCATTGATTGGCTTGCTGATCGGGAAAGAGCCAGAAAAAACCGTATTGATTTTCGGCGCCAGCTAAGACTTGAAAGGGCCCGATGGAACGGATATAACTACAGAAACGATGGTTATTATGACCCCTATAATAGCTACAACAACAATTCCTATTACAATCCTTATAATAACTACAACAGAAATAACCGCTGGCAAAGGCCCCGTTTTTGGTGGTGGTAAAGTATCGCCTGATAGTAAGACATTTAGTTAACCACTATTTAATCAAAATTATACTCTCATGAAAAAAATTATACTTGTTTCATTATACTTTGCTGCAGCTTTTGCTTATACAAGTTGTTCCAGAAAGGTTACCCGCATCGATCCTTCTGAACAAGTGGACATCAGTGGCCGGTGGAACAACACCGACTCACGGCTGGTGGCAGAAGATATGACCTCAAAAGTCTTAGGTGCCAATTGGCTTACAGACCACATGTCGGCTAAAGGCGGTCAGCGTCCGGTAGTTATTGTTGGATTTGTAGATAATAAAAGTCATGAGCATATTGATGCTGAAACTTTCGTAAAAGACGTAGAAAACTCTTTCATCACCACCCAAAAAGTACGGCTGGTACAAGGTGGTAAAAAAAGAGAAGAACTCCGTGCAGAAAAGGCCGATCAGCAAACTAATGCGTCTGCCAGCAGTATGAAAAAATTTGGGCTGGAGCAGGGAGCTGATTTCATTCTACAGGGTTCTATTAACTCTATCGTTGATTCACATAAGCGCAAAAAAGTGACCTATTACCAGGTAAACCTGGAACTCACCAATATTCAAACCAATGAAGTGGTATGGATCGGTGAAAAGAAGATTGCCAAATACATCAAGAATTGATCTGCCTGCAATGCTTGTTACTGATAGAGGCTGTATTCTACAGGTAACAATTTACTTTGCACAAACGACCTTCAACCGAAACAAGTATGTTCCATAAAAGGATCAACATTACACTGTCTTCTTTTCTTATTGGGGCAGTGTTGTTGACATCCTGTGCCAGCTACAACAAACAGGCAAGCAGTTATTATTACCATCTTCGCCAGGGCAATTACCAAAAAGCCGCTGTTGCACTGGATGATAATAAACTGCTGAACAAGGACCGGAACCGCTTATTATTCCTGCTGGAGAGGGGAAAAATCTGTCACCTTCTCAATCAATGGGATAGCAGCAATAACTACCTGAATGAGGCTGATAATATGATGGAGGACGCTACCTCATCAGCAAAGGATATTGCATTAGGCACTCTAATCAACCCAATGATGCAATCGTACAAACCAGAGAGTTTTGAAAAATACCTGGTCCATTATTATAAAACCCTTAATTACCTCCAGCTTGGATTACCACAGGAGGCTCTGGTGGAAGCCAGGCGTATCAGTCTTCGTACATACGAACAGCAGGACAAAACCGGGAGCAGTAATAAGTATTCAGATGATGCATTTTCATTGATGCTGCAAGGATTGATCTATGAAAGAAATGCAGATTTAAACAATGCATTTATTGCATACAGGAACGCTGCAGATGTTTTCCTAAAAAACAATGGCAGCTATTATGAAACAACGATGCCTTTACAATTGAAGAAAGACCTCTTGCGAACCGCTTTTCAAAATGGTTTTATAGATGAGATGGGACGGTATGAAAAATTGCTCAATATCTCGTTCACAAAAGAAATTCCACCTGAAGGTGGTGAGCTGGTCGTCTTTTGGGAAAATGGTTCTGCCCCGGTGAAAGTACAGCAAGACCTTTACTTCAGCATGATCAAAGATGCAGGTGGTGGTTTCTTTTTCAGAGATGGTGGAGGTTTTTACAATATCCCTTACGATATAAATAATGGCAATAACGGCAATGATATTAAACTGGAGAATCTCCGCAGTTTTCGGGTGGCGTTGCCGGCTTACCAGGCGCAGCCAGTCTTTTACGGTGGTGCCAGTTTAATTGTAAATAACAGTACTTATTCACTGGAACGGGCAGAAAATATCAACTCTCTTGCCTTTTCCACATTAAAAGAAAGATTGCTTAAAGAGCTTTCAACAACACTTACCAGGCTGGCAGTTAAGAAGCTGACCGAAGCCGCCATCCGACCTCCTGAAAGGA
>CALSAT010000262.1:0-5839 GCA_943372905.1 Bacteroides fragilis
ATATGGAAGCTGCCTTTCTCAATCGTTAGTTGAAGAAACTAAGATAAAATCTTTTTATCACAAATTAAGGCTGATTTATCTCAGCTGATATTTTATCACTGCTATTTACCCACAGCAAACGTTTTCTTATCCGGCCCTATGCCTTTTAAGGTCAGGCTTTTCCAGTGTTTGGGCAAAGTTGATTTGATCTGGATGATACCTTTCGGAGTTATTTCCAATCCTCCAAAACCCATCAGCACACTTTGTAAAATACCACCAGCCCCGGTGGCAAAATAGGGATTGGTTCCGCCTTTAGTTTCTGCTATTACCCGGAATGGCGGGTTCAGGTTAGGAAGGTAAGCATCCTTAAACCAATAGTAAGCTTTGTCTGCATCACCCAGTCGTGCATATAAGGTGGTAAAAACGGCCTGTGTCATGGCAGGGGTGCCTTCATTGGGAACCCTGCTTTCATAATATTGCAGGTCTTTCAGGATGGCTTTAGGGTCGCTTACTTCTTTCAGGGGGTAGGCTAAAAGATTTACATCGGCCTGTTTAATACCTTCTCCATTATAGGTGGCATGTTCCCTTGTTACTCCATCAGGAAATTTCAGAACCGGTATGTTGCTGGCGACATTCAACCAATCGGCATCGGGGGCCATCCCTAAAATTTTAGCCGCCTCGGTCGCAAATTGTAAATTGGCTTTTGCTGCCGCATTGGTAAACGCATTATTATCTACGTTCTCTGCCCACTCATCTGCCGCCACTACATTTTTAATATCAAATTTACCGGGCCCGTTTCTTTCTACCCGGCTGGCCCAAAAATCTGCAGTGGCAGAAAGTATCGGCCATCCTTTTTCTCTCAGCCAGTTTTTATCCTGCGTTACACAATAGTAATTCCAGGCAGCAATGCCTACACAGGCAGTAATGTGATGTTCAAATGGTCCGCTCAATGCCCATACCGGGGTTTCTTCCACACCAGTTTCGGCGCTTTCCCAGGGATACATGGCACCTTTATATCCTTTGCTGAAAGCATTTCTTTTAGCAGCATCTAATCGCTGGTAGCGGTATTCGATCATGCTTTTTGCTAATTCAGGATGTAATACAAGCACGGAAGGGTACATCCACAATTCAGTATCCCAAAACACATGGCCATTATAACCAAGACCGCTTAAGCCCATCGGGCTAGGGGACAAAGCAGTGCCTTCCCGGGTGAATGAATACAGGTGATACAACATACTGTGTACATCCTGCTGTGCCTGGTCATCACCTTCAATAATAATATCGCTGGTCCAGAGGTCTTCCCAGGCTTTGTTATGAAACTGTATTAATCGATCCCGTCCTTCCAGTTTGGCAAAGATGGTAGCCCTTTCGGCTTCATTCAGCGGATCATCATGATGGGCAGATGTGATAGAAGAACCAGCAATGGAGAAACGATAGGTTTCGCCTGCTTTGATCTTTTTACCGAATTTCATCAGGTGCATATTGTTGTCCCACATTTCATGGATCACACGGGGCTCTTCACCATGTTTTTCACTGAAGAGAAAGGTATTGGAGGCACACATCAGCAATTTACCCGTAGGACTTTTGGCGGAAGAGGTTAGTAAACTGATGACCACATGCGGCCTGTCTATTTCATTATAATAATTCTGTACGTCTTTCAATGCATCCGGTGCTTCCATTACACTGGCACCACCAATGGTGATATCTTTTTTGGCAGTGATACTGACATCCATCAATACTGTGTAGGGTAAATGTCGCAGTGAATAGTAAGTATAGCTTATCGTGGCTTTATCACTATAGTTAAAAGTGGTGGTGAAAGCAGCCTTCTTCATATCCAGTTCCTGTTTCATACCAGCGGCTTCTGCTGATCCAATACTTCGGCCGTCAATATCCAGCCGCATATTCAGCAGATTAAAACTGCGTAGAAAATTACTTACCCTGCCTCTGCCATACAAATCGTAGGCACCGGCCAATACCACATCTTTTACTTTAAAAGGCTCCGGCGCAGATACAATACCGATCATGCCGTTGGCAACAGTGATACCGTAGTAATTTTTTGTATCAATATTAGCAGCTGTTATTTTCCAGGGGTCCTGCTGTGCAAAAGCAATTATAGAGAAGAAGAGTAAAAATGCCAGGAAAGCTTTTTTCAATAACATACAAGCAATTTTTTGTTAGAGTAAGTAGTAAAAAGTAAAAAAATAATTACAACAATCGTTAGCAATTGATTATAAAGGTGCTATAAAATAAATTGGAAAAAGTACCCCAAACGATTGCGGTTGATATTTTTTCCTTTTCAGGAATCGAATTTAAGACACAAGTCTTCAGGATATTGATTATCAATGGTATAAGCATAAGCCAATAGGAAAAACGCCTAATGGAAAGCGGATAACAGAAAATTCTGGTTCCCGGCCTTTTTTTTCTGAGAAAATTAAACAGTTTTTGTTAATGTGTTAAAATTACACTAATGTTGTGTTGTAAATACACATTGTGTATTTGGTATCGAATTGCTAAACACTTAATGATTGCTTATGTCCTTACAACAATTTGCTAAGGCAGCCAGCCTGTTTGCGCTGCTATTATTAGCACAAGTATCCTTCGCTCAAAACAGGAATATCACCGGAAAAGTTACTGATTCAAAAGATGGTTCTAATGTACAGGGAGTTACTGTTTCTATAAAAGGAACAAGAACGGCTGTACAAACACAGGCAGATGGTACGTACAGTATTTCAGTACCGGCAGATGCAACAACGCTTGTATTTTCCTCCGTTGGTTTTGCCACACAGGAAGTATCAATTGAAGGAAAAACATCGGCAGATGTTTCCCTGGTAGTTACTAACGCCTCACTTGGTGAAGTGGTGGTGGTGGCTTACGGTACCCGCCGCAGAGGCGATCTTACCGGCGCTGTTACCTCTGTTTCTTCCAAAGATTTTCAGAAAGGAAATATCAACTCGCCGGAGCAATTGCTTCAGGGTAAAGTAGCGGGTTTGCAGGTCACCACAGGTGGCGGCTCTGCAGGTGGTGGAAGCCGTATCCGCATCCGCGGTGGCGCATCGCTTAATTCAAGCAATGACCCCCTGATCGTTATTGATGGTGTGCCGGTAGAAGGGAATGGTGTTTCAGGATCAGCCAATTTACTGAATACGATTAATCCTAATGACATTGAATCAATGTCGGTATTGAAAGACGCCTCTGCAACTGCCCTCTACGGATCAAGGGCGTCAAACGGCGTTATCATCATCACTACTAAAAAAGGAACCAAAGGCAAACTGCGGTTTAACTTCAACACCATGGTTTCCGCTGCTGTTATCGGAGATAAAGTAGATGTACTGTCTGCTGATGAGGTACGTAATATCATTAATGCTGATGCCACTGCTACTGGAAATAATACCTACAAAAGCCTGCTGGGTACTGCTAATACAAACTGGCAGGACGAAATATACAGGGCAGCTATCGGATTTGATAATACTATCAGCGCCAGCGGCAGTATCGGCAATCTTCCTTTCAGAGCGTCTATCGGATACCTGAACCAGGATGGAATTTTGAAGACCAATAACTTCAAGCGTATATCTTCAGCGCTTAATCTGTCGCCTAAGTTTTTAAAAGATCATTTGTCAGTAAATCTTTCTGTGAAAGCCAGTCAGACAAAAAACAGGTTTGCAGATGAAGGCGCTATCGGCTCTGCTATTTCTTTCGACCCCACCAAGCCGGTCATGTCGGGCAATAAGAACTGGGGTGGCTACTATGAGTGGCTGCAGGCTAATAATGCACCAATTGATCTCGCCACCCGCAACCCGCTTGGATTGCTGGAACTGCGCAATAATAATTCTGAAGTAGGCCGTGTGATCGGAAATGTGCAGGTAGATTATAAATTACATTTCTTCCCCGATCTGCATGTGCTGCTGAATTTCGGTCTTGACCGTTTGAGCGGCAGCGGTGATGATAATACAGATTCTGTTTCCGCTACTAATTATAAAACAAGAGGCCGCTTTGTTCATTATGAGCAAACAAAGACCAATACCCTGGCTGATGTTTCTTTATTCTATACTAAAGAAATAAAAAGCATCAAAAGCAAGATAGATGTATTGGTGGGACACAGCTACCAGGCTTTCCGTACTAATACTAATAACTACGCAGCTTATGGCCAGGACGGTGCATTGATTCCAGGCTCTACTCCTAACTTCCCTGATGATGAATCAGAGTTCCGCCTGGAGTCTTATATAGGCCGGATCAATTTTACCTTTAATAATAAATACCTGCTCACTGCTTCAATAAGAAGTGATGCGAGCTCCAAACTGAACCCGCTTGACAGGGTTGGTTATTTTCCTGCGGTAGCCGCCGCCTGGAAATTAAAAGACGAGTTTTTCAAAACAACAAATGTGTTGACTGATCTTAAACTTCGGTTGGGTTGGGGCATCACTGGCCAGCAGGATGGCCTTGGCTATTATACTTATTTACCAAGATACAACCAGGGTACTGCCACTGCACAATACCAGTTTGGCAATACCTTCGTTACCTATCTGCGTCCAGAGGGATATGACCCCTTCCTGAAATGGGAAACCACTACTACCTCAAATATTGGTTTGGATTTCAGTTTCCTGAATAACAGGATTTCCGGTTCGGCTGATTATTATTTCAGAAAAACAAAAGATCTGCTGGCAAACGTTACTGTTGCAGCCGGTGCCAATTTTGTAAACAGGATCACTACTAACGTGGGTAATGTGGAAAGCAGCGGCGTGGAATTTACATTGAACACCACCCCCGTAAGAACAGCTGATCTTACCTGGGACCTGGGCTTTAACTATACCTATAATAAAGCAGAGATAACCAATTTGCTTAAAAATCCTGATCCTAACTTTAAGGGTGAACCAACCAGCGGCATTGGCGGTGGTACCGGAAATACTATCGGTATTCATTCGGTAGGTAATGCACCAGCTAGCTTCCTTGTGTATAAGCAGGTATATGATAAAGCTGGTAAACCAATCGAAGGTTTATATGAAGACATTAACCGTGATGGTATCATTAATGATGATGACCGCTACCTGTATAAAAAACCAGCAGCAGATGTACTGCTTGGATTCAATACACAGGTAAGCTACAAGAAGTTCACTTTTGGACTGGCAGGTCATGGTGCCTTTGGTAACTATTTATATAATAACTACTTCTCCGGAAGCGCAGTGCTTCGCTCTATAAAAAATCCGATCAACTTTATTGGTAATGCTTCAGTGAATTATCTGGAAACAGGGTTTGAAAACAACCAGTATTTGTCTGACTATTACATTGAGAATGCTTCTTTCTTCCGGCTGGATAATATCAACCTTGGTTATAATGTAGGTAAGATATTAAAAAACAAAGCTTCGCTCCGGGTATCTGCAAGCATTCAGAATGTGGTGGTGATCACCAAGTACCGTGGTCTTGATCCGGAAAATGCCGGCGACGGTGGTGTGGATGGTAATATTTACCCCAGACCAAGAATTTTTTCATTGGGTTTAAACTTTGACTTCTAATCAAAAAAAAATTAAGCAATGAAACGTATATCAATAAATAATTTACTTCTTGCTGGGGTGTTTGCCCTTACAGCAAGCTCCTGTTCCAAAAAGCTGGACCTGTTCCCGCAAAATGACTTCACTTCGGAAGATGCTTATAAAGATGTGGCAGGTTACCGTTCTGTACTGGCGAAAGTATATGGTGGCCTGGCTACAACTGGTAACGTAGGCCCTGCTGGTAATTCAGATATCCAGGGATTGGATGAGGGATCGCAATCTCCTTTCATCCGTGGGTTCTTTAACTGCCAGGAATTGCCAACCGATGAAGCAGTTGTGGCCTGGAACGACCAAACGATCAAAGATTTTCATAACCT
>CALSAT010000263.1:0-5839 GCA_943372905.1 Bacteroides fragilis
CTCAGGTATTTCCGAAGGCCCCCTCAGGTATTTCCGAAGGCCCCCTCAGGTACTTCCGAAGTCCCATTGAGGTATTTCTGAAGTCCCATTGAGGTATTTCTGAAGTCATCCTCAAGTACTTTCGAAGTCACCTTGAGATATTTCCAAAGTCACCCTCAGGTATTTCTGAAGTCATCTTGAGGTATTTCCAAAGTCACCTTGAGGTATTTCTAAACTCCCCCTTAGGTACTTTCGAAGTCGCCTTGAGGTATTTCCAAAGTCGCCTTGAGGTATTTCTGAACTCCCATTGAGTTACTTCCGAAGGGGTGCGGCGCTGGAAGATGTTGAGAATTCGGGATGGTGTTTCTGGTAGCTGGTTCGTGGGAAGAAAGTCTGGGCGGTGTTCGTTATCAATTTTGGGGTACTAACGAAGACGGAACTATCAGTCAGTAATGAACGGTACAACTCACTGCAATGGAATATGCGTAAGTTTTGTAAGCTTATCATTAAGCTTTTTCTTAAGCTTTTGAAGATCCCCACTATATTCGATTGCATTTCTATCTTTAATATCAAATGGCAAATTGCTATAGCTATCTGTAAGAGTTATTACTTCTTTATTCATCGCAACGGCATATCCACATTCATAAAAAGCGTTCGGATTTTGATCAGTAGCTAGAAAAATTATCAACTTTGACTGTTTGATTTCAGACAAAATCTTTTGGACAATTGATTTATTAAACTGTTTCTTATCTAATCTTTGACAATAGTAAAAAGTTCCTTTCATGCTTTCTTTGATCATACGGTAAACAGCATCATGCTTCTTAGAAAATGGCATTGCTACAAAACAACTTTGCTTTCTCCTTAATGAATTCATCAGACGTAAAACGTCATCAATAAACTTAGACGGATTTACTTTTTTCTCTATAAAATTAAGGTTATACTCAAAATCCCTCAATAAACTATCTGTAACTTTTTGAGAATATAGAATTAGTGAAGAATCTCCGTATCTATTATGAAGGCTTTTGTAGATTTCTAAACCACCCAAATGAGTATCATGATAGTTTATTGTAACATCAATGAGAATAATATCAAAAAAGAAGTCGTTTGCCAACTTAATAGCTTCACTTGGGAATTGAGTACATTTGATATAAGCCTTTTGCTTTCTTTTCAATAAGCTTGAATATAAATCCAAAGACTCTTGATCGTCATCAACAATCAAGATACTTTTCAAAGAAAGATTCCTAGTACTCATTTTATGTAGTTTTAAGTTTAAATCCATATACTGGAAGTTCTATATCTATTAAAGCTCCGCCTAGGAGTTTAGAACGTGAAAAAAACAGCTGCCCTCCAGAATCTAAAATGGTTTTATGTATTATAAACAGCCCTCTCCCATACCCGCTTTCGAAAGAATTTTTAACCAGAGCCCCATAAGGAATACTTCCCTTTGTATTAACGTTTAGAAATCCTGGACCATTATCATGAATCTCTAAACAGAAGAGCGATCCTTTCATCTTCCATTTTACAAATATCTTCAACATCCCATTTGTGTTCTTTCTGGCGTTTTCTATTACTTCAGACAAAACCGATAGAAGAATCTGAAAGGGATATATAATTTGTAATTTCCGGGGCGATGTTCTACTAATAACGATTTTAATTTTTTTAAATCGCTTTCTAATAAACCTAACAATTTCATTTGGCTCAGAGATTAAGAATTTATTAAAATCAGTTGCTTTTATCTGAGTATTTAATTCTGTGTGAGATTTGATTAAAGCTATTATAGAACCAATAGTGCTTGCCGCTTCCTCTGCCTTATTAATAAGATCAAAAACTTCATCACAAAACTTATCACCTATACTACTCTGTTGAGAAATGAGTTCCTCTCGTATTTTGCTTAGCGAATTGATTATTATTATTCTTTGCTTAGTCAAGTCATGTTCTATGTATGCGAGAATAGATGTTGAAAGGCTAAAGAGCTTCGACATTTGTTCCTTTGAAAGAGGATAGAATTTGGACATAGATTTCTTGGGGATCCTATACCTAAATCCAATAACCGGGAATTTAAACATTACAAGAGCTCCACGTAAAATCTTTGAACTTGAAATCGACATAAATCCAGTCGATTCAGTAATGGTTTTGAATATTATACTCAATCCCATTCCATTTATATCTTTTTTACTATTAACAAGACTTACATCATATAAAAAATTCTCCTCCTTTACGTTCTGAAACCCGGTTCCCGTATCATGAACCTCACATTTAAAAAAACCTTCTTCTATGCCCCACTTAATTAAAACTTTCGTTTTTTTGAGTGAATGCTTCTGTGAGTTTTCTACCAATTCAGATAAAATAGATAATAATATCTGAGGAGGATAAACAATCTCCAATGATTTTAGGGTACGCTTTGGAACAATAATCTCTACTTTTTTAAATCTTTGTCTGATCAGTTTTACGATTTCAATTGGCTTAGAAATAAACAATTTATTGAGATCGGTCTTCTTTTCAGAATTACTTAAATAAAAGTGAGACTTTATAATATTATTTATAGAACTTATTATTACCGATGAGTCTAATATCTTCTTAATATGCTTTTTTAAATCATTTTGGTTATTGATTTCTTTTTTTTCAATATCAACCTTTTGACCTATTTTATCTACGGTCTGATAAATTAAATTTCTTTGACCTGCTAAATCATGATTAATATAAGCAAGGATCGAGGTTGACAAACTAAACATTTTGCCCATTTGATCACGAGTCAAGGTAATAATTTGCTCATCCTTCCCATAAGAGATTGTTTCATCTATTTCCACAAGACCAACCTTAACAGCATACATTACCAGCCCTGCCATAGATTTGGTGCCTGTCTTTGTTTTCAGTTTATCCCGGATTGCTTCCACAGTGCGGGGGCTCAGGTCCACTATATCAGCTATTTCTTTAGTGCTTTTTTCATCGCACATCAGTTTTAATATAGTTATTTCTTTATCGGTCAGTAGCACATCTTGCGGCATAGATGATTCGGCAGTACGTTTGGTACGCAGGCCGCTCAACAATGCTCTATTAGTAAGACTATTGAACCAGTAATCGTTTTCATATACCTGCTTTACTGCTTCATAGATCATCTCAGAACCCGATTCCTTGGTGAGGTATGAATTAGCACCGATCTCCATCATCCTGGAAATTACGGAGTGATCATTATGCATAGAAAGCATAATTACTTTTACACCCGGGTATAATTTCTTGATCTCCGGAAGCGTAGTTAACCCATCCATAATAGGCATCTGGATATCCAGCAATACCACATCAGGTTGAATATGACGGAGCAGGTTCAGCAACTGCATGCCATTTTCGGCTTCAGCTACCATTTGAATGTCTTTGCGGCTTTGCAGGGAAGTTTTAACGCCGGTCCGGAAGAGTGCATGGTCATCGGCGATAGCCACCTTAATTACTACTGTAGAAATACTCTGAGCTTCCATTGATTCCTATTAAAACAACCCTTATCATTTGTAGAATTCCTTTCATAATAAACTAAACAATAGTTGTTACCAAATTGCAGAAACAAATTACAACTTTCTTCAGCATTTCCCCTCAATCCAGCAGCCCGCATTTTTCCATAAAGGGATTGGAGAATACGGCCTGTGCGTCGGGTGATAATAGCTGTGCCCGGCTTTGTTTCCAGGCTTTTATTTTATCGGCGCCGTAGATGTCTTTGGTGCGGCTTTTGTTCAGCGGTGCATTTAGTTTGCCCCAGTGTATGGAGAAGGGTATCTGCTGCGCTTCCAGCCGCTGTATTATGTTTTTGAATACCGTATGATTGCCTTTACTGTCCAGCCCGTCCATTTCCACTACAGAAGTGTTGGCAAATTTTGTAAAGCCGAGTGTGGCACGGGTGCCTTTTACAAAGCGTACGGCCACAGCCCCGGCAAAGGCGTTCTCTGCCACTTCTTTTCGTATCTCTTCTAAGGTAAGGGGCAGATCAGTGGTGGAAATGGCAAAGGCAAAGCTGGCAATATTGCCGGTAAACCGGGTATCCCGAAAAATGGTGCCAATGCTTTTGGCTTCCGGTGTGGCGGGGCGGATGTTCTTTTCAAACTCACTGCTGGTGAGTTTTTTTATGATGTTGTAGCTTTTGTTGCTGCCGAGCAGGGTCAGCAGCCCCTTCATCATCCAGATGAATTCGGGGCTGGGTGCGGGTGCATGTGTACCGCCGTGGTCCACTACAAAGCCGGGCGGCACGGGTACTTTATAAAAGAGAAAAACATAAAGCCCTTCGCTGCTGTTCTTCTTGATGGTATAGGGATTCAGGTTGATCTCCATGTGGTACAGTTCATGCCCCGGCACACTGGCGGGCAGGCCAGGGAGCAATTGCGTAAGCTTTGGCACATCCAGTTTGGAGAAGGCCTTCATCAGTTCATCATTATAAACGGCATTGCTGATGCGGTATTCTTTTAAGAGGAAGAGCGGTTCGGTTTCTATCATTACCCCATGTATGATGCCAAAGGAGCCAAAGCTTACGAGGGCTGCGTTGAACAGCACATCATCTCTGAGTGGTGTGGCGCCCAGCCACTTGATGAATTTATCGGAGGCTACGGGATAAGAGGCCCTTTCGAGCCATACATGAGTGTCGGGCCCGGTAATGAGGTGTATACCCACAACAGCATCGTGCACCGCACCGGTGAACAGCGCAGCTCCATGTGTGCCGGTGGAGATGCAACCGGCAACGGTTTGCCCATTGCTGCCGCCTGATGCACGGATGCACCGGGCGGGGCTTCTGTCTATTTCCAGTTCCCTGTTCAGCCGGGCTATCTGCACACCGCACTCTGTAAAGAGCAGGTCTTTATGTGTTTTACCGGTTTGGGTATATTCAGGCGCTATCAGTGTATTGTTGATGTTGAAGATAAGGTCGAGTCCTTTGGTTTGCAACATCCCTCCTTCGCACATGGCTACGGGAGAGAACGACCAGTTGGCCCCTACTGCCCGCAGGGTAACGGACTTTTTAATGGCCTGGCCAATGACCCATTTAATATTTTCTGTGGCCCTTTTATAAAGCTCACTTTCACTCAGCGGTGCATCATTATGATGCAGCAGCCACGAGCAGCCGGGAGTAAAGGTGTGAGTGAAATTCTCATGCACATTCTTCCAGGGGCTGTCTGGTTTGTATGATTTTATGCCGGGCGGTATCATAGCTGAAGGTTTAAGGTTTTTCAATTTCGCCGCTGCCCGTCCTTTGAGCACAATCCCAGTCTATCCGCTGTTTTACCACAAAGCCCAGGGTAAGGAACCCAAGGAAAACGTCCATGGGTTTGGTGGTCACTTTTACCCGGCTGATGCCGGTGGCACAGGTGCTTTTCAGGTTCACCTTGTTCTTGGATTTCCAGATGGAGGTGCGAACGAGGGTATCATGACAGAAATGCTGCCCGCTGCCTGCACAGTCTGATGTGGGCGAGGCGATTTCCACTACACGGATAATACTGCAGGAGGTGACGATGCTGCTGATGAGCACTACCGCCAGTACGGTTGGGAGAATTTTAGACATATAGCGTTGGTTTTTGTCGTTGGTGTAAAGGGGTGAACGGGTGATGATGAGTGTTACTCTCTGCACCCTTCTTGCAAGATAGACAGCATTTATGTCTTGTCCTATCCCAAAAACAGGGTATTTATTGGGGGGGGTGAGCAGGGATTAAACGGATCAACACTGATCACTTTGATAAATCAAAATAAAGGATCTGATAGCTTACGGCCATTTTTTACAATTGGCTATCCCGTTTACGATTTTAACAGGCGTACATCATCCGTCAGGATGTATTGAAAATGTATATAAGATGCTGGTGCTACCAAATGCTTACTTCAGTTTGTCTGTAAGATT
>CALSAT010000264.1:0-5805 GCA_943372905.1 Bacteroides fragilis
TATAGTTCTTTTATAGTATAAAGTTGAAAGTTGTGATACCAGCTTCGGTTCCCTGATTGGGCTTTTGTTGCGTCGCACACTTCATCTTCCTGTCCTTTACTCAGCAGATAAGTTGCATAAAGGATCATTTAGTTAACCAACTTTAAAGAGTTTTACTCTTTAGGGTTATAAAGCCCCTTTAGGGGTTGGGGTATGAATTTAGAAATACTAACACCAGAAAAAAAACTATTCAGCGGCGAAGTGTTCGGCGTGCAAATGCCGGGCATCAGTGGTTCGTTTGAAGTGCTGGACAAACATGCTCCGCTGATCAGTGCATTGAAAGCCGGCCGTGTAAAAGTGCTGAATGACAGAACGGCGTTAACAACAGCCGGTCAAACCCATGTCACCAGTTACGATATCCAGGGTGGCTTTGTGGAAGTTCTGAATAATAAAGTAACAGTACTGGTGGAAGGCGCCACACCGGTAGAATAAATAATTAGCTGGAAAAACCCTGCAGGCCGTTAGGCAGGCAGGGTCCGGATTTTGAAAACAAGTTAAACCCTCCTTATTAACAGGAGGGTTTTTTATTGGGCCTGCTGCCGCTAGAATTATCATACTGTTGAAACACAAACAGAGGGCTTTCGCAACGCCTCTGTATCCGGCATGAGCGGGATTTTTTCAACTCAATCCTTCATTTCCTCAACTCACTCCTTTTTGATTGTTCCCCACCAATACTGCTTGTAGCATTGTATCCGGAAACACAAAACCTTCACTCTTTAAACTACAAGTATGAAAATCTTCAGATCAGTTTCATTAGTACTGGCATTAAGTCTCTTTCTGCTGCAGGCGCAAGCACAAACCGAAGTTCCCAAAGGATTCAAAAAAGGCACCATTATGCTGGCCGACAGCAGCCACCTTACTGGATTTATTAAAGAAAGTATCAGTCATAACTCTTCGGTTCAGTTTATCGCAGCATCCGGGGGCAAGAAAAAACAATACAGCGGGGCAGACATAATGGCGGCCGAAATCGATGGCGTCAACTACCGCTGTATCAATGGAGATTTCTTCAGGGTCATTTGCGAGGGAGACATGTTGTTCCTGCAAAAAGAAAGTGATGCTTCAGGCCAGATCTCGTACAATGGCAACGATGCCATCTTCAGCAATGGCACCGATGGTAAACCAGGCGATTATTTTATCTACACTGTTGCAGCCAAAAACCTGCAACTTATTTCAAAGAAAAATTTTGAGGAGGTGGTCACTGCTTCGTTTGGTACATACCCGGCAGCAATGGATAAGGCCAGAGCAGCCAGTGGCGATATCGCCGGGCTGAAAGATGCGGTTGTGATCTATAATAACCGGAACAGTAAATAAGATAGCCAATAGCTAAAGCAATTTTTATGAAACATATATTATTATTGGCAGTGGTGGCGCTATTCAAATTGACAGTAATGGCACAAAATAATACGCTGTCGCAAACAATAAAAGGTACAGTAGTAGATGATCAGTCAGGCAGTGTATTATCCAATGCTACCGTCATTCTCGAAGCGGCTGGCAATGCAAAAGCAGGCATGTCTGATTCTGCTGGTAATTTTAAGCTGAGAAATGTTCCACTGGGCAGGCAAACGATAAAGGTAACACTGATCGGGTACGAGGAAGCAGTGATCCGGAACATAGAAGTTACGTCTTCAAAAGAAGTAGTGCTGGAGATCAGGGTAAGAGAAAAAATAAAGAAGCTGGATGAGGTGATATTAAAAGGCGGTAAAGGAAAAGGCCGTGCATTGAATGAAGCCGCAGTGGTGAGTGCAAGGCAATTCAGTGTGGATGAAGCCGTGCGGTATGCTGGTACCCGCAACGATCCCAGCAGGATGGCACAAAACTTCGCCGGCGTTAGCGGCAGCAATGATGCGAGAAATGATATCATCATCAGGGGCAATTCACCAGCAGGTGTATTGTGGCGTATGGAAGGCATTGATATCCCGAACCCAAATCATTACAGTACGCTGGGTTCCACCGGCGGACCGGTAACTATTTTAAATACCAATACGCTGAAGAATTCAGATTTTTTGACCAGTGCATTTCCGGCACAGTACGGTAATGCATTGGCTGGTGTTTTTGACCTGCGGATGCGTAATGGTAATAATGAAAAGTATGAATTCCTTGGCCAGATGGGGTTCAACGGTTTTGAGTTTGGTGCAGAAGGGCCTATAAATACGAAATCAAAATCATCTTTTCTTATCAATTACCGGTATTCTCTCATCGCAGCGGTGCAAAAGCTGGGGCTTAGTGTAGGTACAGGAGATGCAACCCCTTATTACCAGGACATCAACTTTAAAGTGAATCTCCCTACTAAAAAGGCAGGTACGTTCAGTTTATTTGGGTTAGGCGGCGAAAGCCATATTGACTTTGCGGCACAGGACGATGATAACTTATACTCGACGAATGACGGCAGTCTGCGTGACCGGAAGTTCAAGTCCCTAACGGGTGTTACAGGACTTACTCATACTTATTTTTTCAATCCAACTGCATCCGGTAAGATCATGCTGGCCGTTTCAGGGTTTGATTCTAAGTACAGAGAAGAGTTTTATAACAGCACGAAGCCAGATAAAACTGCTTTTGATAAAAAGAACTCACAGGTAAAAGTTTCTGCCGGTTATACATTCAATAAGAAGTTTAGTTCAAAGAACCAACTCACGGCAGGATTTATTGCCGACAGAAGCCGTTTGAAACTGAGGCAGGATTATATTCCCGATGGAGATTCTGTACTTACTACTTTCTTTAATACTACCGATAATGTGACATTGTTGCGTGGGTACAGCAATCTCAATCACCGGTTCTCCGATAAACTGTCCTCCAATTTTGGCGTTTATTACCAGTTGTTTACACTGAACAGTAAACAAAGTATTGAGCCCAGGTGGAATATTAAATACCAGTTCCGCCCCAATCAATCTTTTTCTTTCGGTACGGGGCTTCATAGCCAGACGCAACCACTGGAGGTTTATTTTTATGAAACAAAGAACAGCAGTGGTCAGACAGAGCGTACCAATAAAGACCTTGGTTTTGTAAAAAGCTTTCACAATGTATTAGGCTATGATATTAACTTTTCAAAGCAATTACGGTTCAAGGCAGAAGTATATGGGCAGTATATTTTTGATGCTGCGGTGGAAAGAACTGCATCTTCGTTCAGCCTGCTGAATAGCGGAGCGGATTTTTATTTTCCTGACAAAACCAATCTCGTCAATGAAGGCAAAGGATATAATTATGGTATAGAGCTAACCCTGGAACGATTTTTAAACAAAGGGTTCTATTATCTGGTTACGGCTTCTGTATTTGAAAGCAAGTATAAAGGCAGTGATGATGTATGGAGAAATACAGCCTTCAATACGGGATTTGTTACAAATATTTTAGGTGGAAAGGAATTTAAAATGGGGAAAAAGGGATTGATGGGTATTGATACAAAGATTGCGTATGCAGGCGGCCAGCCTTTTACTCCTTTCAATATTCAGGCTTCTGAAGCTGCCGGCTATGTTGTGTTCAAAGAGAATGAAGCCTACAGTCAAACGAATGATGCTTACCTGCGCTGGGATTTTAAATTTTCGTATACCCGAAACGGGAAAAAGGCCACTCAGAAATGGTACATTGATTTTCAGAACGTAACGAACAGAAAGAATATCTATATCAAAACATTGAATCCTAAAACTGGCGCCACAGATGTGATCAACCAGATAGGCTTTTTCCCCAATGTAAATTATCAAATCACATTTTGATGTGTAGCTGCAGAGGCCAGGCATGCCTGGTCTCTGCAGAATTAATTATACCTTTATTCCTTATGTGGCGCACCAATGGCAAAATAGGGTTTGACGACCGGCTGGTAACACTTATACTGCTGCCGGTGGTATCTCTTATTATTCCCTTTGTGTTTTTTGGAATGCGCCTGGATAAGCAGCCGCTTTTTACCTGGAATGTTTTTTTGAATGTGTTTATCATGACGACGGTGATTTGGCTCGGAAACCGATACATCATGATATGGGCCCGAACCAGGTATCCGCATTTTGACCAGGTAAGAAAAAGATTATGGATACAGTCAGCCGTCATGTTACTTTATACAATAGTTACCAATAATACATTAGGATACCTGCTTGATGTATGCGGATTGAAAGAGGATGTACAGTATATGGGGTATGATACTTTCAGCGTCATCACCAGCTCGAATGCGGCTGCTATTTTCTGCTCTCTTACGGTGGTGGCCATATATGAGAGTATTTATTTTATGAATGAACTCCGCAAATCGGTGGAAGAAAAGGAACTGTTGAAGCAGGAAAGCCTGAAAGCGCAATTGAATGCACTGAAGACCCAGGTAAACCCTCATTTTTTGTTTAACAACCTGAACACATTGGTTTCAGTAATCCCCGAAAACCCTGACCAGGCCGTTAAGTTTGTACAGCAGCTATCAAAAGTGTACCGGCATATACTGGAAGTACAGGATGAGCAGAGTATTCCCCTGAAAGATGAACTGGATGTGATGAGGGCGTATGCTTTTTTATTGCAAACCAGGTTTGGTGATAATCTGGATATCACCATTGATGTGCCGGAAGAAAAGTTGAAAAAGAAAATTGTACCCCTTTCCCTGCAAATACTTATGGAGAACGCCATCAAGCATAATATTGTCTCGTCTGATAAGCCGCTAAAAGTAAGTGTGTCCGCCCTGAATGGACGCCTGGTGGTAAGCAACAACCTGCAAAAGAAAAACCAGGTAAATGAATCTACCGGTATAGGATTAGATAATATCCGTAACCGGTGCCGCCTGTTAGGAAACGGGCAGGTAGAAGTAACAGAAAGCGGATCAAATTTCACCGTTTCAATTCCTTTGATTGATAATTAATTTATGCGGGTATTAATAATAGAAGATGAAACCCCTGCGGCCAACCGGCTGACCAAAATGCTTAAGAGCATCGGAGATGAGATGGAAGTGGTAAAGCACCTGGATAGTGTGGAGTCCGGAGTAAGATATCTAAAAGCGTCTGAGAACATTGACCTGATCTTCATGGATATTCAATTGGGAGATGGACTCAGCTTTGATATTTTTCAACAAATAGAAGTAAAAGCGCCTGTGATTTTTACTACGGCATTTGATCAGTACACTCTAAAGGCCTTTAAAGTAAACAGCATTGATTACTTGTTAAAACCGGTAGATGAAAACGAACTGATGAAGGCAGTAGATAAGTACCGGCAACTGTACAATAATAATGGAAATGATTTTTCGGAGAGGATACTGAAGCTGATGCAATCCATGAACAATAGTACATACAAAGAGCGGCTGCTTATAAAGAAGGGACAGCAGTTAAGTTATCTCAGAACTGCACAGATGGCTTATTCCTATGCGGATGGCAAACTTTGCTTCGCCGTGGATTTTGATGGTAATAAACATTTACTGGAACTAAATCTTACACAACTGGAGGAGCAACTGCAGCCGGTAAAATTTTACAGGATCAACAGGCAGCTACTGGTAAATATAGATGCAGTAAGCAAAGTGCATACGTGGTTGGGTGGTCGATTAAAACTGGAGCTCTGTGTTTCCACAAAATCTGATACGATCGTAAGCCGGGAACGGGTGAATGGATTTAAAGAATGGCTGGGACAATAGGAGTGGGAAATAAAGCCTGCAGTTTAGTTTAATTGAGGGTCAATAGGAAAATTGACCATCATTTCGTAATCACCCCCTAGGTGCCTTAATGAATCTTTCCAGATATCTCCATAGTTGGAATGAAAAATTAGTTTACGGTTGGCTTTTACAGTCAGCCAGGTCTTTTCATTCATTTCTGTATTTAA
>CALSAT010000265.1:0-5781 GCA_943372905.1 Bacteroides fragilis
GAGGAGATACGGCAGCCGGGAATTCCTGTATTTCCTGATTCTGCCACCGACAGGCGGTACCAATAATCGCCGGCGGTGGTTGATTGCCGCAGGTAAGTAAGATTGGTGGCACCGGCAATGTCAGCCCAACTCACTCCAGCATCTGTACTTACCTGCCATTGATACACGGGTGATGTGTATCCGGGGGATACCGCTCCATTGAAAGTGTAATTTGTTTGTTCATCTATACAAAGGTCCACATCATTGCTGCTGCCTTGTATGGCTGAGGTTATTTCAGGTCCGCAGGGCCGAAAGGTAATATCATCCAGTGCCAGGTCATTTCCATTGCCGCCGGGGGCTTTATTGGTGATTCTTAACACTACAGAAGTATTACCGGCGTTGGTGGTAAAAAAGAAGCCGTATTGTCCCCATTGTGGTGAAGCAGTAGCCGGGATGCTGCCGGTATTGAACTGATTAAGGATAATACCGGTTGTTGTTTCTACAGTAAAAGTAAGATCAGGTTGAATACCGCTTGGAGATATCAGCACATTCATTACCCAGGCGGCAAACTCGTAGGTGGTGTTGGGACAAAGGCCTGTAACAGTGGCTACAAAGAAATCGCCGGGTGTATAAGAAGCGTTGACCAGCATATAAGCACCACCACCTGTATGATCGTTGGCCACCGTATGCCAGGCACCACCAAAACAACCGGTAGAATAATTGGTGATGGTATAAGACCCGTCATTAGGACAGGAGGAACTTACATAGGTATATGCACTGGGGGGTGAAAAATTGAAATCCGGGGTGGTACCATTGCCGAAGGTGATATTTACCACTGGATCGCCAAGGCTGCCGGTACATAATTGCCCTATAGCAAAAAAGGGCAGCGTTAATATAAAGGCAAACAATAAAATATACCTGCGGGCAAAAAATTTTCCTGGCACTCTTTCCTGTTTAGTTAAGTATCTGCAAAATAATCTATTAATTTTTAATACCGGTGATTATGTAAAACCGCCGCGGGCTGTCATCTATTAATAGTTACACATCTTTTATAAAAATAATTTACATGAAAGCGATAACCCGTTTCTTATTTACCGGCTTCCTTTTGCTATCATTTCTTGCCTCCTGCCTCCATAGCAGCAGCCAGAACATATTACCTGCTACCTGGCAGGACGATATGGTTTTAAAAATGACTTACGGTGGCGGCATGCGCTACTACAGCAGTACCATTGAGATCAAAAGAAACGGGGCTTACCAGCTTATTAATGACCAGGGAATGGAAACAAGGACACCGCTTTCATTTACGCAACAGGAACTGGACGATCTTCTTATGTTTCTAAAACAACAGGAGTTTGACAAGATAAAGTCCGACATGCGGGCGGGTATCATTTACGACAAGGGTACTACTTCCACTATACTTAGCTGGAACAAACGAGTGTTAGGTTATAGTGACGGATCATCCACCACCATTGCCGAAGAGTACAAAAAACAGTATTACGAGGTGCAAAATTACCTACAGAAGCTCGTGGCTAATAAAACAAAGCGATAAAAAAACTGATTCTTTTCATTGTCCGGCCTGAATTTAGGTTGATGAGCTGTTGGAGTATGTTTGCTAACTTTAAAAGAAAAACATATGGCCAGGTCTCATCATCGCAAAAAGCATAAGGAACATCTCCGCCAATTCAAACATTCTCATGACACAACAGCGGTTTCTCCAGCGGCCAGAAGCCGTGCGGCAGTTGTCTTTGGTATTCTTGGTGCATTGGTTGGTATAGCCGTTGGTTATTTTGCCACACATGGCGATCTGATTTGGGTGGCCGCCGGGCTTATTACTGGCGGAGTGATCGGCTATGCTATCGGCCGGCAGGTTGACAATGCCAAATAGTTGATATTATTTTTATAAAAAACAGTGGATTAGGATAAAGAAATCGTCCTTTCAGAGCTTGTTTATATTACCTTTGCTTAAAATGTAATCAGATGAAGATTTTTGTAGCCGGACTGCCCTATGATATGGATGATGCAGAATTAGAAGAATTTTTTGAGAAATTCGGAACCGTATCTTCAGTTAAAGTGGCCATGGACAGAGAAACCGGGAAAAGTAAAGGTTTTGGTTTTGTAGAAATGCCCAACGATGCAGAAGCAAGGGAAGCCATCGAAGGATTAAATGATATATCACTTGGTAAGAAAAGTTTAGTGGTAAAAGAAGCCGAAGAGAAGCAGGGCGGCGGTGGTGGTGGATACCGTGGCGGTGGCGGAGGAGGCTATCGTGGTAGCGGTGGCGGAGGTGGTGGATACCGTGGTGGTGGCGGAGGATATAACAACGATAACAACCGTGACAAAAGAAGATATTAAAACATGTTTTCAATAGAAAAAGCCATCCTGCGATCAGCGGATGGCTTTTTTGTTTATTGACGGACCACTAATCAGGATGCTTGTTCAAACTTGATCAACGTACCGGTGGCACTGTAGGTGGCCTCATACTTTACGGTCCCTCTCATAAAATGGGCTTTCCAGGTACCATCATTTCTTAATTTCCATTCGTACACATTATCAGTTGTAAAGCGCTGGCGGAATGCATCCAGTACCACCTGCGGTACTGCGGCATCCAAACAAATAATGGAATGAGATGATTGATGGCCACTGTCATCAAAACCGGCAGAATGGCGCTGGCTGTTGTGGTTGAACTGGCTGGTAAAACTGCTGCTGCTGTTTCGCTGCCATTCGATCTCAGAAGCACCGGGGAAATTAGTAGCTAATGCAGTTCTGGCTGACTGCGGTACGGCTGTAGCAGCAACCACCTGTGCAGATCCGGCACCTCCATTATCATCAATGACTGATTTGGAGCAGGAGGTTAATAAAAAAAGTGCAACGACTGAGGCAAGGATTGTGTTTTTCATAACTATACTTTTTTGCTTAATTAATAATAAATACAGGAATAGGTAAACACAGGAAATGTATATGTAACCGGAGGCAAAAAATAAATGACTCCAATACTACAGCCCTGTTTTCAATGTGTCCCTGGTGGGTATTACTCCCCTCCTTTTAGTAAGTTTGACTAATATACCTGAGTATGAAAAAACTTCTTTTAGCCATTATTCTTATTGCTGCCTCAACCACCAGCCGGGCCGTTGATAAAGATTCCACCGTTTATTACTCCTTACCGGATAGTATAAAGGCTGTCTCCTTTCTGGCAGATATTGAGGTACGGGCAATAAGCGGCCGCCGGGAAGCTGTTGCAGGCATTCAAACGGATGTGGTAAGACTATACCTGGAAACTGAAAAGGATGAAAAAGAAGTGGTTTTCGAATTCCCGGATGATGCTGTTGTTGCTGCCACCGGTAAAGACGTTGACACAGATGAGAAGGGTGAACTGGAATGGGAATATAACTGGTCATTGAATGAAGTATATAAACTCCTTATTGCCACAGCCAATGACTCTGCAGGTAATTTTGTATTGTATTCCGGTTATATTTTTTTACCGAAAGAAGATAAATGGAAACTGATCGGTACCTGCAAGATCAAAGGGCAATGGCGAACGATACAGCAACCTGCTTTCTTTTATTCCACAGGCAAAAAGAATGGCATAGAGGCTGTTTCTTCACAGGTATGGTGTCAGCGCAATAATGGCTCCTGGAAGAATATGCTGAGTACTGAAAGCAAAGTACCGGTGGTAAACCTTATGTCGCATGTGGACAGTATCTCACAATATCAAACAGAGAAAGTGTTTATTGAAAAGGTAATTACGGATGGCACCACCGATGTAAAGGAAAATACTTCCGGTGTTTATTATAAGATACTTAAGGAAGGAACGGGCAGGCAGGTTACCGCAGATGACACAGTAACCGTTTATTATAAAGGGTACTTATTTGCCGATAGTTCCGTATTTGATCAAACCAAAGAAAAACCAGCTACCTTCCCCTTAAAGCGGTTGATTCGGGGATGGCAGATCGGCGTACCCCTTTGTAAAGTGGGCGGCAAGATAAAACTGGTGATACCTTCTGCCCTCGCCTATTCAATCAGGACAAGGGCCGCCAAGATACCTCCCAATAGCATACTGGTATTTGAAATAGAAGTGGTGGACGCAAAAGCCCCAACGAAATAGCCTATTGGTTTGTCTCAGGTATATCTATTACCCAATCATGCAGGAATGACTGGTCTTTTACATTTCCGGCTGTCCACCGCAAGTTGAAGATACCGCCAGCGAGCACTTTAATATTGGTAAATCCTTCTTTGTACAAGCCAGTGGCTACTGCAAATACTTCCGGGCCACCACCCAATCCATAAATGATGATCTCTTTGGTTTTGTCCGTGCCCAACCCGGCAATGGATTGTTCCAGGTCAGCTGCCGGGATATTCACGGCATCTTTCAAGTGACCGATATTGCGCCAGTTCTCATTATGCTTATTGGTAAACTCTTCCCTTGTACGTATATCGAGCAACATAAAACTATTCTTCTTTTTTGCGTAGCGGCCAAATTCCACCGTACTTAATATCTCATATTTCACCGGTGATTTGTATAAACTGTTTTTACAAGAACCCTTTTCCTCATCCATCTGCAATAAGCGGTCAATGCCTTCTATTAACACGGAGACCTTACTGAATGCATTTTTGATCAGCAGTTCTGCCGCCTGTGCTGCATCATCACCATAAATATCGGTGATGATGATCTCCCTGTTCCGCGGCAATTCTTTAAGCCGGTTCGCCAGGTCGGCCAATGGTATATTTACCGAAAGGGCAAAAGCTCCGTAAGCGTTCTCTTGAGCATCCCGGCTGATATGGCGAAATGCAGAATCTGGCCGGACGTCCAGCAGAAATGGCCTGTTTGTTTGTATCATTTTTCCGCATAATTCCACAGCGGATACAATGGAGTAGTTATTCCTTGTTTCCACCATCTTATTGAGGCAGTCTTTTTGTTTCAGATCGCCGTAATGAAGGGCCGTCATACCACCGTTAATATTAAAAAGTTTGGTAAAGCCGCTGTCTGCCAGCATTTTGCCTGCCCGGCGGCTTCGCTGGCTATGTGAACAATAGATGAACACCGGTTTGTCTTTATATGCCTTGATCTCCGCCAGTTTTGTGCCGAGTTCCCGGACGTTTATATTGATAGCTCCTTTTAGATGGCCCAGATTATAGGACGGAAACGAAGATGTGTCATGGAACTCCCCTGCAGAACGAACATCGAGAAGCAGGTACCCTTTGTTAGCTGCCAATGTGGCGCAAAGATCTGCTGGATCAACTGTTTTATACAATACATTATCGTTCTTAAACTGAGCATTGACAGCAAACGAGAATAGCAATACTACCGGCAGGCAAAAATTGTTACGCATATAGTCACGATTGAAGATTGAAAGTTAAACAGAAAGACAATAGACACCTGACTATTTACACTACCGGCGAAAAAAGCTTTATAAAAAGCAGGTTTATTGTTGGGTATTGCCTAATCCCTGCAATCTCGTTGGATGAATAAAGACACCTTTTCTTTTTGCCCGGCATTTATTTTTTTGTGACCTTTATTCTTCACGGTTAAACCAAAAAATGCCAACAATGAAAAAGCTTAGCACATTCACCATTACATTACTCACTGCCGCTGCACTTTTTACTGCCTGTAACAACAGCGGCGATAAAAAAAAGGAGGCTGAAGTGAAAGAACCTAAACTAAAGGAAGAAAATGTTACCTATGGTATTGATGGTCTTAAAGACAGCCTGGTTCTAGATGGCTATATAGTATATGATGAGAACATTGAAGGGAAACGACCTGCTATACTGGTGGTGCATGAGTGGTGGGGATTGAACGACTATGCT
>CALSAT010000266.1:0-5781 GCA_943372905.1 Bacteroides fragilis
TTATTTGACGACAGTAAGACTAAACCCGGTGTTCACTGTTCCGGTAGCGCCCGGGTTCATCCTCAAAGTCCTGATCATCACATTTGAATTTACTACTGGGTAGTTGGGTTTGCTGCCATTAATGATCACATCTGTTTTATCATCCGGCAGGCTGCCACAACTCCAATTGGCCGGGTTTTCCCAGGCAGTGCTTACCGTACCTTCCCATGTCATACCAAACTTCAGCAGGAATATCTCGCTGTACTGGCTGCCATTGACCACGCACCTGAACCGATAGCCATACATGGAGGTGGGTGCGCCCGTAACAGAAAGTATAGAGGTGTTGGTGCCGCTATACATGCCCCCATTGGGAATGTTATTAAAACCGCCGCCATTATCTAGCTGCCATTGAAAAGAAGAACCTGCCATTTTTGAATCGAAGCTAATATCACCACCGGGGCATATTGTATATTCCCCGCTACTTACCGATACGCTGTCCACCAGCAGCAGGGCTTCAATATTACCAGCCGTGTCGGTGGCAGATACATAGAACTTGTAAGAATGGTCGGCCAGCCCACGGAAGGTAGTGTCCATACCACGAAAGTTGGATACAAACAATTCGGGCGGGCCGCTATTATCGGCTACATAAATGGAATACCATTTCACACCGGATCCATTCGGGTCGTCGGTACCGGTATAGGTAATATTTATCTCGGTATCAGGCGCGAGCCCGGGCAGGTTAATAATGCTGCTTACGGGTGGTAATGCATCAATAGTATTGGTATGTATATTGGTTGGAATGATCTCGTTATTATCAAATGCAATAAAAGCTCTTGCTCCGATGGTATCAAGTGTTTGGGCATTTGTTTTGGGCTTCATGCTAAAGTTTACAAAGCCATTTCCATACGAGGGCTGCGCAGTGTCCTGCAGGAATAAGAACCCTGCCAGCGGATCTTCGGGTGGCAGCAATGTTAATGGATCAATGGCCTGGAACTCCCAGAACACGAGGTTGTTGATCACATCGTAACCGGCAGTAATATCTACATATACACCTGTCGAATCCCGTGTATCGAGCCGCTGGTAATATGACGAGGTGCCGGGGGGTATTTCAAATGACTGGTTATTGAAACCAAAATTTCCCAATTCCAGGGTCGTTTCGTCCTGCTTCGGCTCCACAGGTGTTGTTATTTTTATATAGCGGGCACGGGCAGTGGCGGTTGAATCATTTTCAAACATGATAGTGTAAGGCATACGGTCTTTTACGCTTACCCATTTTTGGTGTGGCTGGCCATCGGGGCCGATGATCTCATTGGGATCGATCGGCAGAAATATTCCCATGAAAGCAAGAAATCCATCCCACCAGGAAGGTGGCGGCTTACGGGTGCCCCCCTGTGGAGGACAGTCGTCTTTTTGAGCAAATAAGCTATATCCTGAAAAGAACATCAGCATTATCAACAAGCCTATTATTTTTTTACTTCGACTCATTTGATATAGTTTACAGGATTTGAATAAAAGGCATCTGAACTTATAGGAGTAGCATTCCCCGGCCCCTCCACTGAAAAATAACCTGCCATTGTGCCTATCGCATTTAACGGACCAAACGGGTTAAGGTACATATCGCCCAGAGGAGTACTGATTGTTGCATTATCTGTATAGTACTTATTAGCCCAGAAGGTAGATTCTACAAGTTTGTTACTTGGCGATACGCCGAATACTTTTTCTCCGGCGAAATCTCCCAAATGAATAAGCCAGGTGGCCGGATTAAGTCCGGTGCCTGCGTAAGCAATATCTTTTACCATCAGGCTTTGCTGCAAAAGATCTTCATCACTGCCGGGACAATCTGCTTTATAGCTTCTATATTTTTCGATCTTCCACCAAAGATCTGCAACACTCAAAATAGGGCCCAGCTTGCCCAGATATTTGAACTTATTAATAAGTTTTGTTTGATTCATTTGTTCTTTCAGTTTTAAAAGCATAAGATTTTGCATCTTAAAACCATTTATAGCATTTTGAAAACGAATTGGATCCAGGTTTCTCCAATATGACATATCCTTAATACGAGCCGCATTTGCAGCTATATTTTCTTCCCACTTAGCAATATTAATTGCTTGTTCATATAATTGAGTCGACAGAATTTCGTCCGCAATAGCTCCTGCTCCCTGAGCAATGCTACTGCCATCTGAAACCATCTGGTCAACCGTTTCACTTCCAGAAACTGGCTGTAAACCCAAAAGATCAATATAATTAGAAGGGTTATTATTTACATATTGATACATCCCCATTCCAGCATAATATCCCAAAGGGTCCCGCTGGTTAAAGTTGCCTGTTTCAGGAGAATAGTCCCGTGCCGGAAAGTGAATGCTTTTTGTTTCAGCATCATTCTCATGCCCTGTAAAACCAAAGCGGTTACCGGCCAGGGATGAGGGAATTACTCCTCCGGAAGAGTTAAAGATCGTTTGCCTGCCGAAAGGATCATACTGGTACCGCTCAGCCAGGCTACCATTTCCAGTAGTAAGTGCTTCTACAGAATTCATTTCACTCTGGTGATAGAAAAATGAATTGCTTCCTTTTGTCATCAAGACAGGCCGTAAGAAATTGGCAAAAACAGTACTGTTCAATACCGTATCAGCGCCGGCATCTATTTGCTGTAGTTGGGTCAAGCCTGCGTAAACATAATTAATGGTGTATCCATTGATGGTTTTAGTGATCCTTCTTCCGGTGGCGTCATAACTGTACCCTATTTTATTGGAAGGCGAAGCGGAATCAAGCAACAGCCTTCTTTCGGCATCGTATTTTTTGTGATACAATCCGTCATAGGTCAGGTTGCCATTATCATCATACGTATAGGTAATATTTACCGCGCCACTGCTGCCGGTCACCTGGTTCAGGTTATTAGTAGTATAGTTGGTAGTGGCACCGTTCACTACCACGGATGTGCGATTGCCCACTCCGTCATACTGGTAAGTATGTTCAGCTACAGGGCTGCCTGCAGGGCCTCTTTTGTAGTTGATCAGCCTTTTATCATCATCATAGGAAAATTGTTCAGATGCTGAGGGGTTATTACTTTTTGTGATTACTGTTCGGTTAACAACATTATCATAGGAAAAGTTAGTATTCTGAATATTTCCCGGGCCCGTATTCATCGTATTGAGCCGGTTGGCAAAATCAAACTGCCTGTTGGAAATGATACCATTTCCATAGCTGATGCGGGTAAGGCGGTTGGACGATGAATACTCATAGCTTGTAACCGGGCTTCCGTCTTTAGTGATAGAGGCCAGAAGACCTCTTGTTGTAAACTTCTTTACCACCAGGCTGCTGTCAGGATAAATAATGGTTTGCTCCCTGTCAGGAGTATTATAATTATAGCGGATGGTTTTGCCGTTTACAGATTCTGCGGACTTTCGTCCGATAGCATCATAAGCATAACTGGCTACTCCCGCACTGTTCGTAGCGGTAAGCAGTCTCCGCATAGCATCATAGCTGTAACTATATTCCTCATTTCCGGGCAGTGTTTTAGTAATAAGCCGGTTGATGGAATCATATACAAAATTGATAAGGGAGCCATCCGTGCGGCGGTTTGTCAATATGTTACCTATATTATCGTATGTGTATTCTATATATTTCCCATCAGGAAAAATGACCCTGGTTTGCCTGCCCAGGTTATCCCGCTGGTAGCTGGTAATATTATTGTTCTGGTCTTTAACCGTAAGCGGGTTACTGTTAAGGTCATAAGTGCTGGTAGTAACAAATCCATTCCTGTCGGTAAACGAAATTACCCTGTTCAATGCGTCATAAACATAGGCGGATGTATTGTTGTTCCGGTCAACAAGCGTAAGCATATTCCCATTATTATCATAAGTAGCCGTTGTATAATTGCCCAGCGCATCCTTCACCCTGATCATACGGTTACGGTCATCATACGTAAATTCTGTTGCATCGCCGGTTGCTCCTGTTTTCCTGGTAAGGTTGCCATTGGCATCATACTCCCGGGTGAAGATAATTCCGTCCTGGTCTTGTGACCTTACTATCCTGTCAAGCTTATCATACGTATTAGTGATCGTGGAGCCGCCCGCTGTGATAGCAGTGACCAGGTTGCCATTTGCATCGTAGGCGAACTGACTTTTATTTCCTAATGCATCAGTCGCTGCGATCATCCGGTTCAATTTATCATAGGAAAATGTTGTAATGTTCCCGGCGGCGTCTTTGCCCGTCAGCAGGTTATCCATTGCATCATACGTCATATATGATTTAAATCCTTTAGCATTTGTTACCTGTACCAGCCTGTTGGAGGCATCATACCCCATGAATGTAAGCTGGCCATTTTCATTCTTTGTATTAACGGTATTCCCTGCCCCGTCATAGGTATAAGCTCTTGATTTGTTATAGGGATTGGTTGTCTTTACTAAACGGTTGAGAAGATCGTATTCTCCTGTATAGACAAATCCACGGGCATCTGTATAAGAAGTAATATTACCCCTGGCATCATTTATATAGCTTACAGACACTCCCAATGGCCTGTTGATCTGTGAAATATATCCATAGGTATCATAGGTTATGGTGGTTACATTGCCATTCGGATCAGTATAGCTTAACATATCCCCGTTGGGGGCGTAGCTTATAGCGGCCATCAATCCGCCAGGCTGAATTAGCTGAACAGGGTTGCCCTTGCTATCGTAATTAATGGTATAGAGTTTACCCCTTGCATCGGTAAATGTCTTTACTTTGTTAAAACTGGTATAGGTAAATTTTACCTGGTTACCCAAAGGGTAAGCAGATGTCAGAACATTCTTCTTATCATCGTATGTAAATGTGTAGCTATTCCCGTTCGCATCAGTACGTTTAGTAATATTTCCACTGGCATCATACTCATACTTTTGGCTGAACCCGCAGCAATTACCTGATATGGAAGTGACCCATGCTATATCATCCACTTTCTCATAAGTATATGTACTGACCTGGTTGTTACCTGCAGATAAATGGTCTGTCACTACTGTTTTCCAGGCCACGGTATCATAGGAAAAGCTGATCCTTTTATTGCAACCGACCAGTTCACTGGCAGTAAAGTCAGGAAAATAAATAATGTTAACAGTGTTGTTGTTCTTGTCGGTAATTGCCTTCATAGGACCGTTTACCAGGTAGGAATACTTATGCTTGTACCCCAATGGATCAGTTGCTTCTCTCAGGTTACCGGCTGCATCATATATATAAGTATAGGTACGTGACGGTGTCGCAATAGCATCCACAACAGAGGCAAGCATTCTCTGGGGATTATAGGTGAAAGTAATGGCCTGTCCTGCAGCATTTGTAACGGAAGTAAGGAGGGTGTCTGTGTAGGCAAAGTTCAAATAATTACCATTAGGTTCCTGCATCCGGGTGATCTTACGATGTACCGCATTATCAAAAAAATAAATAATGCTGTCCAGGTCTGTGATACTGTACTTTCCTGGCTGATATTGCTCCAGCCGGGTAAAAAAACCTTTTGGCGCTTTGTAGCTTCCGCCCGGGATAGAATCATATTTATCTTCGCGTCCGTCTCCCCATAGTATTAATTTAGCGCCAGGCGTAGTATCATTTGTGTACCTGATATTATATTCAAAATTCCATCCTTTGCCGTAACCATAGTTTTCTCCATAAAAAAAGCTGTTGTAATAAAACCCAATATCCAGGTTAAAACCCCTCGCCTCAATGAATATATCTGTCCTCGGAATATATACATTCCCGGTCATTGTATTAACCTGTGTGCCCAGCGGTCCTCTTCTGTTAGGATTATTCAGGTTTTGCGCTTTTATCCCTGCACAATTC
>CALSAT010000267.1:0-5731 GCA_943372905.1 Bacteroides fragilis
GGGAAAAGATAATAGATGGCAAATAATTGTTTACGGGAAGCAAAAGTCCGGAATACAATTCTGCTTAGTCACTAACATCTATTCACTATCATCTTATCAGCGTCACTGTTCCTTTTCTGAAAACAGGTTGTTTGGTATCCCGGTGCACATAACTCAGCATCCACACATACACACCGGTGCTTTGTAACACACCATTGATGCGGCCGTCCCATTTCTCCTGCCAGTTATTGGACTGAAATACTAATTGCCCCCAGCGGTTATATACTTTGAACTGGTAGTTGGTTGCTTTCAAGGCATTATGCGGCCGGAAATAATCATTCAGGCCATCATTATTGGGGGTAAAAGCCGTAGGTACTTCTATGAGGCAGAAGTCAAGTACGGTCAATGTCTTCCGGGTGCTGTCGCTGCAATTCAGTGCAGAGTTGGTAGCTACCAGCTTTACTGTATAATAGGCTTCCCTGCTAAGGGTTGGGAAGAGGAATGGCGGCGGATCTTTGAGGCCGCTTGTTGCCAGTATATCATAATTCCATCTCCAGATATCTATCAGCCCGGTGCTGGTATTCTTTACCACCAGGCCATCTTCCGGGCAGATCACATTGTCCATTTCAAAAGAAGCCTTCACTTCATTATCTAATACTACGGTGGTGCTGGCGGTATCACTGCATACACCATTTGTTACGGTCAGGCTTATCGTGTTGTTGCTGGTGGCGGGCCAGATGATGGTATGAGTTTGTGTGGTGATGGGTGGCGTAGCGCCATTAAATATCCAGGTCCATTTATTTACATCGTGGGCGCCATTATGAGAAAAGGTAAGTGTGTCACGCTGGCAACCAAATTTGCCTGTATAACTGAATTCCGCATTTACGGTATCTGCCGTTACGAACTGCCGGATATGTGTGGGTGATTCCTGGCCGCATTCATCGATCACCACAGTGCCATCATCACCTGCTTTTAATGTAAGATCATAGGTGCCTTTTACATAGATAGGGGATGCAAATTTTACAACGATATAATCCGTTTTGTTATTTACACAATTACCGGCAGCGCTTACTACTGTAACGGGTGATGGTCCTGAAACGGAAAAATCACTCCCGTTGGGGGCAATAGTATTGCAGGTTATTTTTTTAGGAAAATATACTTTCACAGAATCCGGTGCACAACCGGGCTTGCCCACACTGTCGGCGAAGATGGGTTGCGGAATAGCATAATAAAATGATAACCGCTGCCCTGCAGGAATAACATTCCCGCAATTATCAATTAAAGTATTGCCATCGCTGCCATTGTTGATGATAAGATCGTAGGTGCCGTTAGTAAGAGGTGTGGCAAGGGTGATGGTTATTTCATCAAAATCAAAAGCAAATGCGCAGGAGTCTGGCACGGCGGATACTACAGTGGTCACAGCTGGCGAAATGCTGAATTCTGTGCCACCGGAGGTAAGTGATGGGCACCTCACTTTCTTATTAAGCTTAAGTGTAAGGGTCTGTCCGTCGCAATCGGGCTTTACTGTACCCAGGCCGGGAATTTTCGGATCAGTAATAACGGCAGTACCACCTGCAAAGGAAAGAGTATAGCCACTTTGAGAATCGGTAAAATGGCTGATCATTAAAATGTATTCATGCCCCGCCACAAGGTCTGGCCAAAGAGCAAAAGTGGGGGCATTATCCGCCGGTACAGAGGCACATTGGATACCATTAAAACCAGTGGAGGAGGCTCCGGTTGGGCCATAGGTACCAGCCCAGTTACCGGTAACCACAAGGGAGTTATTGGTAAAAACTTCGTTGGGGTCGCGGCCGGTAATATCATAAAGCTGCCAGTCGTAATCCTCGTTGGCCGCCAGTGGGGTGATCAAAAAAGCCAGTTTGCCTGGTACATAACACGTAAAACGATAAAAGAAGGGATTTTTATTTTGATAACTGGCTCCGCCCGAGCCACCAGAACAACCGGGTACAAAGATGTCATTAGTGGCGCAAATAGGGACATTGCTTTGGGTAAAAACCGTGGTGCCGCACACCGGGAAGGCGGTCGAAGGTGTTTGCCCCAGGGTGGTGCAGGGCTGTGCAAATGCATTACCTGAACAAAAGACCAGTAAAGCAGTAAAAATTACAAAGCTGATTTTTGCCAAATATTTCATGAATGATAAGGTGGTCTTTGTTTTCTTTATTGACAACGATTGCAGCAAATATGTTGCCTGAAAGCCATCAGGCAAGCTGGTATTGCTTGCCCGGTAAAGATAGCACCACATTTTGTAATTCTAAGCTAAGTATGGCAGCTGCTACCGCACTGCTGCTAAGGCCGCTCCGGGCATTTATTTCATCAATATGCACGGATTCTTTTTCCTGCAGGATGTCTGCAATCATCTTCTCATCCGGCCCCATTTCTATGAACAATTTTTTTTGCCTTCCGCCAGCTTTCTTCTTTTGCTGTTGCCAGCCCATGATCTCTGCTAATTGCTGGCCATCGGTAAGGAGCATGGCTTTGTTGTTTTTGATAAGATAATTGCAACCGGCACTCTTTGTGTCAGTAACCTTACCTGGTATGGCAAATACATCTTTGTTATAGTTATTGGCCAGCTCAGCGGTGATCATGCTGCCGCCTTTTATGCCGGTTTCAATGACAATGGTAGCATCGCACATGCCCGCCACGATACGGTTGCGGGCAGGAAAATTATGCCTGTCAGGTTTGGAATGACTGCCGAATTCAGTAAGCAGGCCACCATTGCCCGCCACCATATCTTTGGCCAGACCGGCATGTTCCGGCGGGTAAATTTGATTAAGGCCGTGCGCCAGTACTCCCACAGTCGACAGGTTATTTTTAATTGCGGCTTTATGTGCCAGACCATCCACACCGTAAGCCAGACCGCTTACCACCGTTACCTGTTGTTCAGCCAGGTCTTTTACCAGTTTATCTGTTACCTGCCTGGCATATTCTGTATGGCTGCGGCTGCCAATAATGGCTACCAGCTTTTCCGTATTCAAATCGGCTGTTCCTTTGTAGAATAACAGTGTAGGTGGATCAAAACAATTCAACAGCCGTTTGGGATATGCCGGATCTGTGATGAACAGCGGGGTGATATTATATTTCTCAATGAATTTTATTTCCTCTTCAGCCCGGTAAAAACCATCAAATTTTTTGATCGACTCGGCCCTTACCGGCCCAATGCCTTCAATTTTTTCCAGGAAAGATTTCTTTGCATGAAAGATCTCCTCGGGTTCACAATGCTGCAATAACAATTTAGCTTGTACTGGGCCGATATTTGGCACAAGGGTAAGGGACAGTTGGTACAAAAGGGCGTCGGATAACATACAATACAACTATGGGGTGCTCTGTAAATTGGCAGGCAATTTACGGGTTGTCTGTTATCTTTTTGCCAGCAGAGCTTATCTTTTATTTAGTGGCTGGTCACTTTCATTTCTGTTCTCCTGTTCTGCGCCCTGCCGCTTTCTGTTTTATTATCAGCAATGGGTTTTGTTTCGCCATATCCTTTGGCTATTAACCTTGCTGCTGCAATATTCCTGCTTACCAGGTAGCTTACCACCGCTTTCGCCCTGTTATTGCTGAGCGCCAGGTTATCGGATGGCTTGCCTGCATTATCCGTGTGGCCGCTGATCTCTATTTTAATAGTGGGGTTTTCAGTAAGCAGTTGCACCAGCTTGTCCAGTTCTGCCTGTGAGGAAGGATTGATGTCAAATTTATTTACTTCAAAGAAAATATTCTTCAGCACCACACTGGCATTTTTTTCTATCGGCGAAAGAGAGATGTTTTTTTCATAGATAGAATCAGCGGTGCGGCCTGTCATCAGAAAATTATCTGAGTAAAAAAGATAACCCTTTGTGTTTACATTAAAAACATAATCCTTCCCTACCGGAAGGGTGATGAAGTAGTGGCCCAGCGCATCAGTCTGCACTTTGGTGATCACTTCTTTTGATGCCATGTCGATCAGCTCAACGGAAGAAGCCAGGCCCAGGGTTGTTTTTTTGTCAAATACCTGGCCTTTTACCCATAGCGTTTTGTATGGCCGGATATCTTCTCTCAGTTCAAAGCTGTAAATATCATAAGCTCCCTTGGTGTCGCTTCTGTCGCTGGCATAATAGGCGGTCTTGCCATCCGCTGCTATAAAAAGAGTACCCTCATCGCTGGTAGTGTTGATAGGATAACCGAGGTTTACGGGTTTGCTCCATTTGTCGCCCGGTTCTTTTCTTGCATAAAAAAGATCATCGCCGCCGTAGCCGGGCCATCCGTTGGAAACGAAATATAAGGTTTGATTATCGGCATGAATAAAAGGACACTGATCATCACCTGCCGTGTTGATACCGGGGCCCAGGTTTTCCGGTGCGCTCCAGCGGCCATTGGGCTGCAGGTAACAAACATAAATATCAATACCACCGTAACCACCTAGCCGGCGGCTGGCAAAGTAGAGATTTCTTTTGTCGGGAGAAAGGCAGGGTTGCGCATCCCACTGGTCAGAATTGAGGCGCCCGCCAAGATTTTTTGGCGCAGACCAATTCACAGAATCTGTTTTGAAAGACTGGTACAGGTCATAGTTACCGTATCCCTCCAGCCGGCCGGTAGCGGTAAAAACCATCCACTCACCATCAGCAGAAATATTTTGCGCTGCTTCATTGTGATCGGTGTTTATCCCGCCTTCTATTTCTTTCGCTGGTTCCCATTTACCATCCTTTAATTCAGAGTAATAAAAATCTTCATTGGTATTATTGATGCGGCGGGTGAAGACCAGCTTTTTCCCGTCAATGCTCAGTGTGGGAAAATATTCTGATTCAACACTATTGACCGTATTGCCAAGATTTTGGGGAGCAAATACGTAATTTTTTTGCGTGTTGTTTTTTTCCTGATCGATGGCAAATTCATAATTCTTTTTTTGCTGTTGTATCCGGTTCAATGCAGTGGTGTTCTTCGGCGGCTTGCGGGTGAGAAGATCATTTACCGCATACAATGCTTTGTCAAAGGCACCCTGCCCGGCCAGTTGAGCAGCATACAGCGCTTTGTAATCGAGTGTATAATTTGAATCAATGGCGAAGGCTTTTTCATAACTGGCTATACTGCTGGTATGGTTTTTTAGTTTGGCATATACGGAGGCCAGGGCCAGGTGAGCATCAACATAATTCTTATCAGATTCAATGGCCTGTTGCAGCAGGCCGGCAGAACTGATAAAATTTCCCTTCTCCGCCCGCTGCAGCGCCTGTTCAAATAAAGCAAGGGCATTCTTATTTATTTTTTGAGGATCGTATTGGGCAAAACCGGCAGTGAAAGCGAATACCAGGGAAAGAAAGAGCAACAGTTTTTTCATGGAATCAAGATTGCGTTTACTAATAACGAAGCTATTGGAAATTTATTCCGCAACGAAGAGGAAAATGTTAAAGGATTGGTTGCCTTTAAAGGTATAGAGAATTGCTTCGAAATAGAACAGGAATCCGGTGTCTGAAAATAGATTACAGGTACAAAACAATTTCTACTCCTGTCTTAATGTCCTGAGTGTAAAAAACTCGTTAGGGCACATTGATATACTTATGCATCTGGATCGACATTTCCCACTGCGGGTTATTTTTAATATACTCAATGATAAGAGGTGTTACCTGTTCCCGCTTCTCCCATTCCGGTTGCAGGTAAAGTTTGCTGGAGGCTGAAACAAGGGCCGCATATTTTTCCGCCCATTCAAAATCAGATTTATTAAAGATCACCACCTTCAGTTCATGCGCCAGTTTACAAACAGGTT
>CALSAT010000268.1:0-5729 GCA_943372905.1 Bacteroides fragilis
AAAATCCATGAATTCCGGCAGGTCGCCATACTGAATGCCATTTTCTATTCGTACATCCTGGTGCTGGTGATAATAATTTTCATTCATTTCGGTAATTCGTACGGCTGCATAGCCACGGTTTACAAACGGCGTATGATCGCCGCCGCGTAAAAAACGGTCGTTTCGATAGATCATCATTACTTCGAGGTTATCTACATAGCGTTCGCCAATTTCTTTTACATAGCGGGCCAGTTGCCGGGCCTTGCCATCGTTTTCCAGTCCGAGGCTGCGGATGTTCAATGCGGCTTTGCCGGTATCCTGTATCGAAAAGGCTTCGCTGAAGACCCTGATCTTTGTGTTATTAATGATATTGGTCTCATTGCTGTTGTTGCTGCCCATTATATCATTATTCAACACGGCTTCAATGTTCCAGTTTAGTCTCTTCGCTTTTTCACTCATGTAATTAGCACCAAGTAATCCCTGTTCTTCTCCGCTGAAAGCCACAAAGAGTACCGTGGCAGGAAACGATTGCTTACTCATTATACGGGCACATTCCAGCAGGGCTGCCACTCCGCTTGCATCATCATTGGCACCGGGAGCGTCGCCTGTGCGGTCCATTACATTGGTCCGCATGTTATCTAAGTGGCCGCTGATGATGAACAGCCGGTTGTCGTTCGGATCGGTACCTTTTAATGTGCCCACTGCGTTGCCAAGTAATAAAGTGGTATCCACCCGACGTCCATCTCTCTGTAATGTAGTGGTATCAATAATGGCCGTGAGCCGTCCATTGGATTGTTTGGCGAACTCATTGAATTTATACAGCACCCAATTACGAGCAGCACCGATGCCTCTTTTGGGATCGGTTTGTGTGCTGAGTGTATTGCGGGTGCCAAAGCTCACCATCTGGCGGATGTAAGATTGCAGCGAGTCTTTGGAAACTTCATTCACCATTTTTTCAATTGACGGGTCACGGCGAATAGTAGTCTGGCCTAAGAGAAGACAGGAGCTAAGTAGTGTGGTAACAAGTACAAAATATTTTCTCATGTATTTGGTTTTAGAAATGATCGGTTGTTATTAAGCTATCATTTGTCAACTGTCCGTTATCATCTGTTTAATAGTTGTATTTATCCTTCCACAGGTTCTTTAAGAATTTTCGCAGTTCTTCTTCCCTGGCATTCTTGCCCGGTTCATAAAACTTTTTGCCTGACAATTCTTTGGGCAGGTACTCCTGTGGTGAAAAATTATTGTCATAACTGTGGGAATACTCATACTGTTCACCATAGCCTAATTTCTTCATCAGTTTGGTAGGAGCGTTGCGGATGTGCAGGGGCACGGGCAGGTCGCCAAACTTTTTCACCGCAGAAAGTGCTTCGCCGATGGCGGCAACAGCCGCATTGCTTTTCGGGGAGGAGGCCAGGTAAGTGACGCACTGCGATAAAATAATACTGGCTTCGGGATAGCCGATCTTATTGACGGCTTCAAAACTGGCATTGGCCATTACCAACGCCGTAGGGTTGGCATTGCCAATATCTTCACTGGCAAGGATTACGAGGCGGCGGGCAATGAATTTTACTTCTTCACCACCTTCGATCATCCTGGCCAGCCAGTAGATGGCTGCATTAGGATCGCTGCCCCGGATGGATTTAATGAAAGCTGAAATAATATCATAGTGCTGCTCGCCTGATTTATCATACAGGGCTATTCTTTTCTGCGCCACTTCCATTACATAGTTGTCCGTAATCACCACTTCGTTTCCGGATGCATCGCAAACGATCTCCAGCAGGTTCAGCAATTTTCTGCCATCGCCACCGGAAATATTCAGCAGGGCGGCTGTTTCTTTCAGTTCTATTTTTTTCTGTTGCAGGAATGCATCCTTTTCAATGGCAGTTTGCAACAGCAAATTCAATTCACTTTCACTTAGTGGCTTTAATACATATACCTGGCACCGGCTGAGCAAGGCGCTGTTCACTTCAAAGGAAGGGTTTTCGGTGGTGGCGCCGATAAGGGTGATGATGCCTTTTTCCACTGCTCCCAGCAGTGCATCCTGCTGGCCTTTGTTGAAGCGGTGGATCTCATCAATAAATAATACAGGGCCTTGCTGTGTTTTGGCCTGTTCTATTATTTCCCGCACTTCCTTTACACCGGCACTGATGGCACTGAGTTGAAAGAAGGGGGCCTGTATGGAATGGGCAATGATATTGGCGATGGTGGTTTTGCCGGTACCGGGTGGTCCCCAAAAGATCATAGAGGGTACTTTACCTTTTTCGATAGCGGTACGTAAGATACCTCCTTTACCCACGAGGTGTTCCTGCCCGATAAGTTCATTCAGGGAGGCAGGGCGAATACGTTCTGCTAATGGCACATTCCGGTTCATAGAATGAAAGTAGCGAAAAGCCTTGTTTTCAGACTGGGGGAAGGGATAAAAATAGCGGTGGGCTGCCTGTTGCGGTGCTGCTCACCTGTTTTGCATCTAATGGTAAAAAGGTATTGAGTGAATTTGCCTGTCAGGCGGGCATGAAAAAAGCCATCATATTATTATGATGGCTTTTCAGGTATGTAATGAGTTGAATTATTTTACTGCGTTCAGCTTCTTTGCCAATTTGCTTTTCAGGTTGGCCGCTTTATTTTTATGTATCACATTGCGCTTGGCCAGTTTGTCGATCATGCTGGCAACTTCAGGAAATTTTTCACCCATTTCAGCGCCTTTCAATGCTTTCAGGTCGCGGATGGCATTACGGGTGGTTTTACCGTAATATTTATTTCTTGCTGTTCTTTTTGCCGCCTGGCGGGCATCTTTCTTTGTTGCACTGTGATTAGCCATTCTTATTGTTTTTTGGGATGGCAAAGGTAGGGGAAACCTGTCAGAATCCTGCTTTTGGCAAAGAAAAATTTACAGGCTCTTCAAGCCCCATTTTTCCTTCATGGCCATGATGCGGCGGTACGACTCGTTGACCCGCTCCGGGCTGATCTTTCCTTTGATAACCAGTTCTTTAATGAGCCGGTGAATATTGGCGGGGGCATAATCTTTTACCCCTTTTATATTATTGCTGAACATAAGCACATCCACTCCGGCATCAATCGCCTTGTGTATTGATTCCCCCAGGCCGTACTGGTTGCTGATGGCCTGCATCATCATATCATCAGAAAAAACGACGCCTTTGAAGCCCAGGCTATCCCGCAAGAGGCCGGTTATTATGGGACGGGATAAGGTGGCCGGGAGCTTAGATCTATCCAGTTTACCGTTTACAATATGGGCCGTCATGATCGCATCCGCCTGGTTATTGTCAATTAATGTTTTGTAGGGCGTTATCTCTTCCCATTTCCAGGTATGGGTAACATCTGCTACCCCAAAATGCGAATCGGCGATGGAATTGCCATGACCGGGAAAGTGCTTCAGCACCGTGTGTACCCTGAAGTAATCATGTGAGCCGATGACTATGGATGCCTGTGCAGCCACTTTTTCAGGATCAGCAGAAAAGCAGCGTTCCCGTGCCCCCATTACCGGGCAGTTGGGATTGTGCAGGTCAAGCACCGGTGCATAGTTCAGGTTGATGCCCAGCCGGGAAAGTGTATAGGCAATATTATCACTGTAGTACTTGGTGCGGCCGGGATCATTTTCAGAGCCTAAGAAATACGCAGAGGGCATGGCCGGAAAGCCCAGGGAATCTGGCAAGCGGTTCACGAGCCCTCCTTCCTGGTCGATGCTTACAAAAAGCGGGACAGGAGCTGCTTTTTGAAAGGCGGTAATGAGGTTTTTCAGGGTACTGCTGGTTTTTTGCCGGGCAATATTGCGGCCATAGATGAGAATACTTCCCAGCTTTCCGTCTTTTACGGCTTTATATACCGGATCATTTTTATCAACGTGGGTACCGTAGAAGCCAAAGATGATCATCTGGCCGATCTTGATATCGAGACTGTCATCAGTGGTCATACTGACAGGGGGGATAACAGAGGGCTTAGTTGCTGGTACATTAATGGTTGGAAGAGCAGCCGTGTGATAATGCTTAGGTATAATAAAGGCAAGCAAGATGAAAAGAAGTTTCATGGAATGAATTGTATGAGGAAGGTACGAATTCGAATGCTTGCCTGCCCTTTTTAATGCTCTATTCCTTTACCCCCAAAATCCGTAGCTTTGCCAACCCGTTTTTACTATTAAATGTTGGCATTGAAGTATGAAAGACATCCAGTACATTACCAGTCAGCACCCGCAGTATATTGAAAGTCTTTACCAGGAATTTTTAAAGAATCCGGACAGTGTTGATCCTGATTTCAGGAAATTCTTCGAGGGTTTTGATTTTGCTGTGAGTAATGCGGCCGTAAACGGCAATGGAAAAGCTACCACCCCAACAGAAACGGGAAAAATAACAGCACCGACAGTGCAGGCTGCCCCGCTTTCAAGTTCCTCTGAATCGGCCATTGACTGGATGAAAGAGATCAAGGCTTACCGGCTTATACTGGGCTATCGCAACAAAGGGCATTTGCTGGCCAAGACCAACCCCATCCGCACCCGTAAGGACCGGGGGGCCAATATCGAATTATCTTTCTTTGGATTTACAGAAGCTGACCTGGATACTAGTTTCCAGGCCGGTCACTTAATAGGACTTGGCACTACTACGCTCCGCAATATTTTAGCCCACCTGGAAAAATGTTATGCCTCGCATATAGGTGTGGAGTTCAAATACATCAGCGACCAGGTAAAAGTGGATTGGCTTACCAACGAAGTGGAGAAGAAAATGCTGGAGCCGCTGGCGTTGAACAAAAAGAAAAGAATCCTGGAGAAGCTGAACCAGGGAGTAATGTTTGAAAAGTTTCTGCATACAAAATATGTGGGACAGAAGCGCTTTTCACTGGAAGGTGGTGAAACAACGATTGCTGCACTGGATGCTATTATCAATACTGCCGCAGATCATGAAGTAAACGAAGTGGTCATCGGTATGGCCCATCGTGGCCGGCTGAATGTGCTGGCCAATATCATGGGTAAAACATACGAACAGATATTCAGTGAGTTTGAAGGCACGGCCAAAATGGACCAGACCATGGGCAGTGGCGATGTAAAATACCACATGGGCTATGGTAGTGAAGTGCAAACGATGAACGACAAGACCATTCACCTGAAGCTGATGCCCAATCCTTCTCACCTGGAGGCGGTGGACCCGGTGGTGGTGGGATTCTCCCGGGCCAAGGCGGATGTAATGTATCATAGCGATTTTGATAAGATACTCCCGATACTTATTCATGGCGATGCTTCTATAGCCGGCCAGGGAATTGTGTATGAAGTATTGCAGATGAGCTACCTGAAAGGTTATTATACCGGCGGTACTCTTCATTTTGTGATCAATAACCAGATCGGATTCACCACAGATTTTGACGATGCCCGCAGTTCTGACTACTGTACGTCACTGGCATCTGCTGTACAGGCACCGGTCTTTCATGTGAACGGTGATGATCCGGAAGCGGTGGTGAAATGTGTGGAGATTGCCACCCGTTTCCGCCAGGAGTTTAACTCTGATTGTTTCATTGATATGGTGTGCTACCGCAAACACGGCCACAATGAAGGTGATGATCCTAAATTTACCCAGCCACATTTATATGCACTGATAGACAAACATCCTAATCCACGGGAAGTGTATGTAAAATTCCTGCTGGAGAATGGTGAACCCGATGCACAGGAACTAGCCAGGGAAATGGAAAAGAAATTCTGGGCCGACTTGCAGGAGCGACTGGATGAAGTAAAGCAAAACCCGTTGCCG
>CALSAT010000269.1:0-5713 GCA_943372905.1 Bacteroides fragilis
GCGATTGTATTCAGGATTTTCGTAACCGCTTTCCCGACAGAAGTTTTGTGGAGGATATTGAACCTGATGTGGACCTGAAGGGGGAAACGCTGCTGTTGCAAATGATGATCAACAACCTGCTGGAAAATGCTATCAAGTATTCTCCCAAAGAAAGCCCGGTAATAGCAGTGTTAAAAAGATACCGGTCCGGTATCGAACTGCAAATACAGGATGAGGGGCCTGGTATCTCAGATGAGGAAAAGAAAAAGATCTTCTCAAAATTCTACCGGGTGGGTAATGAAGCTACCCGCAAGACCAAGGGTACGGGGCTGGGATTGTACCTTTGCCACAAAATAGCCCGGGACCATAATGCCGACATTTCGGTGACAAACCATTTACCCCGCGGCAGTAATTTTGTCGTTACGTTTAAAATCTGACGCTTTCCGCCGGGTTTTATTATAATAGTATAATCAATGAGTACAGAAAGGAAAACATCCATCTTACTGGTGGAAGACGAAGAAAACCTTCATGAAGCACTGAAGCTGAACCTGGAACTGGAAGGCTACGAGGTTACTTCTGCCTTCGATGGAGTGGCGGCGCTGAAAGCTTTGCAAGGAGAGTTTTTTGACCTCATCATACTTGATGTAATGCTGCCAGAAATGGACGGCATCAACGTAACCGAAACGATCCGCATCAGTAACAACGATGTTCCCATCCTCATCCTTAGTGCTAAAAACAGCAGTGCCGACCGGGTACTGGGTCTGAAAAAAGGGGCGGATGATTACCTCACCAAACCGTTTAACCTAGAAGAATTATTGCTTCGTGTACACAAACTGATCGACAAGAACAAGAAACTGCTTGATAAAACAACCATTGGCGATAATTACTCATTTGGTAACAACAGCATTGATTTCAAAGCGCAGCAGGCTACCGGTTATTCCGGTGAAAAAATTGAACTGAGCAAAAAGGAGACAATGCTGCTAAAACTGCTAATAGAAAATAAAAACGAGGTGGTGCCGCGGGAAAAAATATTGCAGTCCGTTTGGGGTTATAATGTGTACCCTACTACCCGCACTATCGATAACTTTATTCTTAATTTCCGTAAGTATTTTGAAGAAGACAGCCGCAATCCCAAATACTTTCATTCAGTAAGAGGGGTGGGTTATAAATACGCTGAATAAGGCTTTATTGTACTGCCTGATCAATATTTTCCAACACTTCCTTTGTGGTTTTTAACAGTACTTCTCTATCCTCATCAATGATGGCATTTGTAAAGATGCCGGCTTCGGATTGCTCCAGTATAGTCATAAGCTGGGTGGAAATACTGCTGTTGATACCTGCATCATTCATCCGGGATAAAACAACCTGCTTGTTCATTTCACTTCCAGTGAAACCAAAGCGTTGTTGCAGGAAGTTCCATATTGCCTGGTGAATTTCCCTAAAGAATAGGTGAGACCCTTCTGCATTTGCAGCAACGGCCGGTGCCAGCAGTAATTGAATGGAGGGTAGTGCAGGTTTTATTAATTCATTTACTACTCTTGGTGTTTCTTTTTTCTTTACACACCAATATATCAATATTGACAGCACCAATATGGCAACTACGATACCAGCGGTACGGGCAGCCTTCTCACTTGCTGCATTTATAGAGGTTTTGCCTTCCGAAGAGGCAATATTTTTCTTTTCAATATTGCTTACTACTGCCTTTATACTCTTTGTTGCTATGGTAGTAAAATTATTGCTATCAGTATTGAAGAAAGAAAATGCTATCGGGGGTAGCTCATACGTTCCTGCAGCTGCACAAACAAAAGGATAGCGAAATGTTCTTGCACCTGCCAGGGGCAGAGATGTTTTATCTAATTCATCTTTCAGCACCGGTTCAAACCCTTCTACACCGGGCGGCCATTGAATGGAAGGGGCTTCCAGTTGTATAAAATTTCCTTTCCCCTTTATGGTTACTTCCAGAAATCCTTCTTCGTTCTTCGCCAGTTCATTTTTTACCAATGAAGCCGCAATGGTAAACTTACCCGTTGCACCAGTGAAACCGGGTGGTTTATTTTTTTCTGGTAACGGCTTTACAACAATACTGACCGGTTCGGTACTGATGGTTGTTTCAAACACTTCTGTTCCTTCAGCAGGTTCATCAGTATCATCAATACCCAGCAATCCTTCTGATATCTCCTGTTCGGTTCTTTTGGATACAGCACTTTTAGAAAACTCCACTTTATTCTTCACTTGCATAGCATCTATGAAAAAAGTGCCTGCCTGCAATGGATATAATTGTACCTGGCGGATAGTATGCACATCGAAGAGGCGGCCATTTACATTTTCCGTAGCCACTATTTTATCCTGCAGGTTTACTATATCATAAATGGCAAAACCATAAAAGCCAGGGTTCTTAATAATGTCGGATCTTGATTCAAGCCGGGAATAGAGTTTAAAAGTGGCCATTACTGGTTCGCCGGCATAACAGATTTTCTTATTCACCGATACTTTTACAAACAGGTTTTGCCTGATCTTTTCCTGCACATTTTCTTCCGGCCGTAATAAATAGTCAGATGAAAGTTCCTGCCCAAATAGTTTAGCTGCCACTTCCTTTGATACTACTTCTATTACCACCCCGTTACTTCTTACCTGCCCCCCATCATACTTTACCAATGCGCCGGGGACTTTGTATTTACCCGGTTTGGGTGCCACCAGTGTAAAAACATAATTCTTTGATGATTGAGGATATGTAGCACCCGGACTTCCCCCATTATAAATATCAGGGCCGGTTACCATCCGGAAGGGCCGGAAGTCCGGAGTTGTAAAGTTTTCCACTGTTGCCTCACCCGTTAACACATATTGTACCCGAAATGACTCTCCAGCTACTACTGGCAAAGCAGGTATGATGGTCTGAAAGGAGGTTTGTGCATTTGTCAGCCCGGCGATTGCCAGCAATAATATGAACAGCAGCATTTTCCGCATAAGAAGATTGCTAAAATAATACCCGTAATTTACAAGTGGCCAGAAAAATTATCAATGGGAAATATCAGCTTCTAATGGCAGTAGTGGCGGAACAGGGTGTTACAGATCACCCAACTGTGGCCGAACCACAATATCCTCCACACAGGCCCCTGGAGACAACTGGCTGGCAGCATATACCAGCCGGGCTATGTCTGCTGCTTCCATAATTCGATGGGCTGTATTGTCAAAATTGCCCCAGGAATCAGTAAAGACAGCGCCGGGAAATACCGATGTCACTTTTATGTTAAAGGGCTTTAACTCTTCCCGCAGGTTCTTACTAAAGCCGTGTAATGCGTACTTGCTGATACTATAAGCACCACCATTGGCGTAAGCCTTCAAAGCAGCAATGGAACAGATATTGAAAATATGGCCTGCTTTATTTTCCATCATAACTGGCAGAACGGTCCGGGTAAAATGGTAAGCACTGAACAAATTGATGGCTAACTGTTCTTCCAGCAAGCCCTCTCTTTCATTATAGATACTGCCAGGTTCGAAAGCACCGGCATTATTAATGATAATATCAGGGATGCCATGCTCCAAAGCCCAGGCCCCAAAATCTTTGGCCTGTTCTTTTTTGCTCAGGTCATAAGGTTTTGCCTTTACAGAAATAGCCGGGAACTTTGTTTGCAATTCTTCCATTGTTTTATACAATTGCACTTCCCCTCTGCTTGTTAAAAAAAGATGATGCCCGTTAGCTGCAAATATTTCTGCTATGGCTTTACCGATTCCTCTGGAAGCGCCGGTGATAATAATGTTCATGTAAAATTGACTATTAAGTATTGAATATTTCCGGTTTCTTTGCAAATCTACAATCTCTTATGAAGTACAAACACCTTTTCTTCGACCTTGATCATACGCTTTGGGATTTTGAAGCCAATAGCCGACAGACATTACAGGAATTGTATGACGAACTGGAACTGGAAACACTTGGCGTAAATGATTTCGGCCTGTTTCATCCAAATTACCTGACTCATAATGATAAGCTCTGGGAACGCTACCGCAATGGATACATCAAAGTGGACGAGCTGCGCTGGAAGAGAATGTGGCTTACGCTGCTTGATTTCAAGATCGCCAACGAACCGCTGGCAAGGAAGATGGGCAACCAGTTTCTTGACCTGCTGCCCACCCGCAAACTTCTTTTCCCCTACACCATTGAAATACTTGATTATTTAGCAGCGAAAAAATATTATCTGCATCTCATTACCAACGGATTTGAAAAAACACAGCATAGCAAATTAAAAAACTCCGGTTTAGACAAATACTTTGCAGAAGTAATAACGTCTGAAGGCAGCAACAGCCTGAAGCCCAAAAAAGAGATATTTGAGTATGCATTTCAAAAAACAGGGGCTATGTCACATGAAAGCATAATGATCGGCGACACAGTTGATGTGGATATACTTGGTGCTATGAATGCTGGCATTGACCAGGTACATGTAAATCATCTGACCAAAGAACAGGTGCCTGTGTCTGAAGACAGGTTTGCGACTTATACGGTGTATTCTTTAAAAGAATTGGAACAGTTGTTTTGAGCAGTAAGAATACGTCTACCAGGTGGCAATAACCGTCACGCCGCCTTTTGGTTTATCGCCAATATTTACGAGGATCTTTGCATTCAATGGCAACAAGAGATCTACCCGTGAGCCGAATTTAATAAAGCCCATTTCATCCGTTTGCTTTACCTGCTGGCCGGGCTGGAGATAATTGCAGATACGTTTGGCCAATGCCCCGGCTATTTGTTTCACCAGTATTTCTTTACCGTTTTTGCGATAAACAACAGAATGCCGTTCATTTTCAGTGGAAGATTTGGGGTGCCAGGCCACGAGGTATTTGCCTTTGTGGTATTCGCTGTACACCACTTCGGCGGTTACCGGGTTGCGGTTTACATGCACATTCAGCGGACTCATAAAAATGGATACCTGCATCCTGCGGTCCGTAAAGTATTCATCGGCCTGCACTTCTTCTATCACCACCACTTTGCCATCGGCAGGGGCAATGATTGCGTTGTCCTGAATAGTTAGTTCTCTTTTGGGCAACCTGAAAAAGGATATAAGAAAAATCAGCAAGCCTAGGGTGCTGAGAAAGATCAGCCAGCTTACCAGGGGCAGGGAATAACTGAGGAAATAAAAAGACAAAATATTAATAATACCGAAGATGATGGTGCTCAGTGCAATCGTTTTATAGCCTTCTTTGTGGATGGTCATGCTGATAGTTTCGGAAACGAAAATATGTAATTGTAAGGGAATATCAGAATCGATAAGAAACACGAAAACCCAAATTGAGCTGCGTACGGGTAAGCTTCCCTTCGTAACGGTAGGAGGAGATTGGCTTGATATTAAACAAGCCAACATTCCTGATCTTCGCTGGATTTTCTACGGCTGAATAGGTAGTATTAATAAACCTTACACCATAACCAAAAGAAGTTTCAAAATAAAAATTATCTATAACCCTCGCTGAAAGGCCAAATTGACCTGTTAGTGTTTGAACAGGACTGTTTACGCTGGCTCTGGTAAAAGTGTACACACTGTCGTCCTGGAAGGTATCATAATACCGGTCGGCTTTACCGATATCAAATTTTCGGCTGGCTGTGGTAAACTGTAATCCAAAATAAGGAATAACCCTGTTGGTATTTGCAGATAAATAATACCTGGCTTCTGCTTTGTACTTGAAGTATCGTTTGTTTAAGGCGGTAGAGTCAAAATCATTATTTTTCTCGGTTTGAAGGGACACTTCA
>CALSAT010000270.1:0-5682 GCA_943372905.1 Bacteroides fragilis
CCCGATATCTAATTTATAATGTAAAACGGGGTTGAAACAAGCGGCTTTCAATACTTTAAACACATCGATGCCTTTTGCTACAGCCCTTGCACATAACTGATTGATATGCCCGAGTACCAAACTATCGGGGTGTTTATCATCGCTGCAAAACATCATCATATCAGCATGATCATTCAGTAAGCCGATCAGCGCTTCAAAGTTTTTGGCAGCGCTGCCTTCCCGTATAATGATCTTCATGCCGTACTGCAATTTATCAAGGGCCTCCTCTGCTGTAAAGCATTCGTGGTCAGTATAAATACCGGCATCAATGTATTGCTTTGCCTTTTCACCTCTTAATCCCGGTGCATGCCCGTCTACCGGTTTTCCCAATCGGTGCGCTGTTGTTATCTTCTCCATCACTTCCGCATCTTTAAATAATACTCCGGGAAAGTTCATCATTTCACTCAGGTATTTTATTTCATCCCGCCGCAGCAGTTTTTCTACATCAGCAGCATCTAACATCGCACCGGCTGTTTCAAAAGTAGTGGCAGGTACACAGCTTGGCGCCCCAAAATTGAATTTGAAAGGAACGGTCTTTCCATTTTCGATCATAAATTCCACACCTTCAATTCCGCACACATTAGCAATCTCATGCGGATCGCTTACTGTACCTACTGTGCCATGCACCACGGCCAGCCTTGCAAACTCAGAGGGTACCAGCATCGAGCTTTCGATATGCACATGGCTGTCTATAAATCCCGGGAGAATGTAGTGAGTGGGTTGGTCAGCCAATTGGTCAATGGGTGTAATGGAGCTGATCTTCCCATTTTCAACACAGATAGTGGCCGGATAGATTCGTTGCTGGTGTACATCTGCAAGATTGCCGCTTATTGAAAACGAGGACATGAGTTTTGATTTTGATAAAGGTAAATCACTAACTTTCATTCCTGGTATTTACCAGTATAATTTTACACCACAATCACTTCATTATGAGAAAACTGTTTTTTGCATTAGTTATTTTTTCTTTCACTGCATCCCATGCTCAGAAAAATAAGCAGGTACTTCCCGTAGTTACAGACAATTCAGATTCTGTTTTATTGGCTAAAACAAAATACCGGCTTATTGGTCCCTGGCGGGGAGGACGAAGCGCAGCGGTGGCCGGCAGTTTTAAGAACAAACATACTTTCTATTTCGGCGGAACCGGTGGTGGTGTTTGGAAAACGACCGATGGTGGCAGTAACTGGAAGAATGTGTCTGATAAATATTTCGGCAGCAGTATCGGTGCAGTGGCTGTGGCACCTTCGGATGAAAGTGTGGTCTATGCGGGAGAAGGGGAGAATACCATGCGGGGTAATGTGAGTGAAGGACTCGGTGGTATGTGGCGCAGCGAAGATGGGGGCAAAAGCTGGAAGAATATCGGATTGAAAGATGGGCGGCACATAATCCGGATCGTTATCCATCCCCGGAATCCGGATGTAGTTTGGGTGGCTGTAATGGGGCATCTGTTTGGCCCTAACGAGGAAAGAGGAGTCTATAAAACCACTGATGGCGGAAAAACATGGAAGCGGACCTTGTTTGTCAATAATCAAACGGGCTGCAGCGATCTGGTAATGGAACCGGGCAACCCGAATGTTTTTTATGCAGGCACCTGGCGGCTTATCCGTACGCCCAATTCATTAGAAAGTGGCGGTGATGGCAGCGGTCTTTGGAAAAGCACCGATGGCGGCGAAAGCTGGACAAATGTTTCTGCCAAAAAAGGATTACCCAAAGGGATATGGGGTATTGTAGGAGTGGCTATTGCGCCTTCAAATACAGATAAAATTTATTGCATCCTGGAAAATGAGAAAGGCGGCTTATATGCCAGCAATGATGGTGGTGAAACATGGGCATTGCAAAGCAGTGATAATAATATCCGGCAGCGTGCCTGGTATTATACCAAGGTTTTTGTAGATCCTAAAAATGAGAACAAGGTGTATTGTCCCAATGTAGGGTTTATGTTTAGTACTGATGGAGGGAAAACATTCAGGAGCATTGGTACGCCACATGGTGATCATCATGACCTTTGGATAGACCCCGAAGATGGTAACCGGATGATAGTGGCAGATGATGGGGGTGCGCAGGTAAGTTTTGATGCAGGCACCAACTGGAGCACATACCTGAATCAGCCTACGGCACAGATATACAGGGTTTCAACGGATAATTCATTTCCCTATCGCATACTCGGGGCGCAACAGGATAACTCAACATTTCGAATAAAGCACCGGACCTATGGTACCGGCATCACCGATCGTGACTGGGAAGTAACGGCTGGCAGTGAGAGCGGCTACGTTGTAGCAGACCCGCTTAATCCTGATATAGTATACGGAGGTAACTACGGAGGCTATTTATCCAGGCTGGATCATAAGACCGGGGAGAACAGGGCCATCAGTGTGTGGCCGGACAACCCTATGGGCGCCGGAGCGGATGTATTGAAATATCGTTTTCAATGGAACTTCCCTATCTTCTTTTCACCGCATGATCCTAAACGGTTGTATGCAGCCGGTAATCATTTATTCGTTACCGAAAATGAAGGGGCCAGCTGGCAACAAATTTCTCCGGACCTGACCACTAATGATAAAACTAAACAAGGACCCAGCGGAGGCCCCATTACCAAAGACAATACCTCGGTGGAATATTACTGTACCATCTTCACTGCTGCGGAAAGCAGCCTGGAAAAAGATTTGTTATGGACGGGCAGCGATGACGGGTTGATCCATATAAGTAAGGATGGCGGCCGCAACTGGGAGAACGTGACTCCGAAAGATGCGCCAAAAGCCATTATGTGGAATTGTATAGAAACAGATCCTTTTAAAAAAGGAGCCGCTTATTTTATTGGCACCCGCTACAAGAGTGATGATTTTGCCCCTTATATATACAAGACAGAAGACTATGGCAAAACATGGACGCTTATCGTGAATGGTATCAACCGTCAGCACTTTACCAGGGCTATGAGGGCCGACAGGAAAAGGGCCGGGCTGCTTTATGCGGGAACAGAATACGGCATGTACATCAGCTATGATGATGGCAAAAACTGGAAAAAGTTTCAGCTAAACCTGCCGGAAGTACCTATCACCGATCTGGCTATTAAAGAAAACGACCTTATCGTAGCCACACAGGGGCGTTCGTTCTGGGTGCTGGATGATCTGAGTGTAGTTCAGCAATTAAATGATGACCTTACTTCTAAGAACCTCTATGTTTTTAACAACAATAATGCCTGGCGTATTGCGGGAAATCCGTTCAGCGGCAGATTCGGAGCGAACCAAAATGCAGGAGCTAATCCGCCCAACGGAGCCGTGATCAATTATTTTGTAAAAGAGGTAAATGACAGCACAAAGGCATCCGTTTCCTTATTTGACAAGAACAGGAACAAGATCAGAACCTATTCTGTTAGTGCCAGGGAACCAGCTGATAAAATGGATATTAATAAAGGCATGAACCAGTTTGTATGGAACCTGCAATATCCTGCTGCTGAAAGAATAGAAGGTATGATACTGTGGAATGGAGTGCCCGGAGGTATAGTGGCGCCACCAGGAGATTATTATTATACATTAAAAGTGGGTACTGATTCAGCTGAGGGTCGGTTTACTGTAAAGGCAGACCCTAATTATAAGGTGACACAAGCGGAGTATGAGGAACAATTTAATTTCCTGGTAAAAGTAAAAGTCAAGTTTGATGAAGTGCAGCAGGCCATTAAAGATATACGGGCCTTAAGAACGCAAATGAATGACTTTACCAGCAGGCAGCCAAAAGGTACCGCAAAGGAAATAAAGACTATGGTGGATAGCCTCAACAAACAGCTGACAGCTATTGAAGAGAAACTATACCAGACCAAAGCCAAGAGCGGTCAGGATGTATTGAATTACCCCATCCGCCTGAATGATAAGATCAGCGGATTATTTGATGCTGCCAATAGTGGCAATATGGCGCCAAGCAAACAGGTGAAAGAAGTATTCGCCGACCTGGCTGCGCAAAGCGATGAACAATTGAGTAAACTCAAAAAGATAAAAGAGGAAGATATTGACAAACTCAATCAACTGATAAGAGAGAAAGCGGTGCCGGTGATCGGGCTGAAGAAAGAAGATTAAGGTGATAAAAAAAGAGGCTTCAGATGAAGCCTCTTTTTTTTATGAAGTAAGTTTATATTTCCTGGTCCGTTCTTTCATCAGGTTGATCGCCTCTTCCTTACTGCTGAACATATTATTGATGTTCACAAGATTGTCGGCCAGCTTATCATACCGTTTTGTCATCAGCCATACAAAGATGTGCAGGTAATGAATGCCATCGAATACCAGCACTTTCTGTTCGGCCAGTTTATCTTTTGTTTTTAAGAATTCACCCGGAATATCTGTGTAATGCAAAGCAGGGCGCACATGATGAATGGAGTGGTAACCATCATTCCAGCACATCTGGTTATACTTAGTGTTGATACAGTTGATGGTATTATCTTCCAGGTCGGTCAGGTTTACAAAAGCATGTTGAGCCCAGTTGCCCAGCATCATCACCATCCGGGCAAAAATGAACGGGATAATAAAAATGAACAGGGTGGCCTGAAGATTTACAAAACACATGGCCACACAGAAAAGATAAAAAGATATTTCCCCGGCTGTGAGGCGCATATAGAACTTCTTTCTCTTGCGGCTGAAGAAATAATTGAACGTATCCACGAAGCCAAGTACTAAAAAGCGGCCCACATAAGCCAGGAAACCGCGGAGGCTGTCCCGCTGGTAAGGCAACGTACTGCTGGCATCTTCCAGCATATTGTTTTCTACGTGGTGCATGCCCATGTGATGAACAAAATAGGTTTCAGGTGTATGGCCAAAGAAGGGGCACACAAACCAGATCACATAATTATATATCCAGGTATATCCTTTCTTAAACAATTTGCGGTGGCTGATGCAGTGCAGCATCAGGCCAAAACGACCCTTAAAGTACATTTGGGAAACATAGAAATACGGAATATAGGCCAGCCACCAATACCAGCCTGTGAGTACAGGTGTATACAACAGGATGGCAATTGGAATAACCAGTATATGAATAGAAGTAAGCAAATGAATAAAGGGCAGATCCCTTTTATCATTTACATATTTAAGCCAGAATTTTTCGTAACGACTAAAACTCTTGGGTTCTGTATATACAGGGTCTGTAATTACTGTCAGGGCCTTCATGGCAAATAAAATAAGTAAAAAAATAAATCTGAGATTCGTTATACGGTCATGCTCAGACAAAACAATTGAATTCCAGGGAAAAGGATGGTTTGGAACGGGGTAAAATTACGCCATTCCGGCTAATGTGAACTTTTTGTTTAGCCGGTTAAGTATATGATTTTAATCAAGTAAGCAGCAATGAGTTATTACATTTTTAAGTCAGGTTTTATAGTCCTTACTTTGGTGGTGGCGCCACCAGTTAAGGTAAGATCAACCGGCTTATTGGTGGCCCAGGCACCACGGGTAAAGTCGGGAATATCCACCGATCTGGATCGTTTGGCCACCGACCGCTGGCTCAGGGGCAGCAAACAGCTCCAGGCTGCTGCATCATATACATCTTGATCAAGTGGCAAGCCATTGCGAAGACAATCGATCAGGCGCCAATCCATGATAAAGTCCATACCGCCGTGTCCGCCCACATCTTTGGCTATTGCCCCGATGTGATTGACAATTGGCGGGG
>CALSAT010000271.1:0-5675 GCA_943372905.1 Bacteroides fragilis
AGCAAAATTAAAAGCCGGCCAGGCCCAGTATAGCTGCCTGCCCAATGATAATGGTGGCATAGTAGATGACCTGCTGGTGTATTGCATTGAAGAAAAAAAAGTCTATATGCTGGTGGTAAATGCTTCTAATATAGAGAAAGACTGGAACTGGATACAAAAGCATAATACAAATAAGGTGGAAATGCATAACATTTCCGACAAGACCTGCCTCCTCGCCATACAGGGGCCAAATGCAACCAGGATACTGCAACCACTCACCAGTATGGATATTCTTAACCTGAAGTATTATACGTTTACCAAAGGAGTTTTTGCTGGTGTGGAAAATGTAGTGGTAAGTGCAACAGGTTATACAGGGGCTGGCGGTGTAGAAATATACTTTGAGGATAAAGATGGCGTTGCTGATAAAATATGGGATGCGATTTTTACTGCTGGCGGTCCGCAGGGATTAAAGCCCATTGGCCTCGGTGCCAGGGATACGCTGCGTCTTGAAATGGGTTTTTGTTTATATGGAAATGATATAGATGATACAACCTCACCTATGGAAGCCGGTCTGGGATGGATAACCAAGTTCACCAAAGAATTTACATCAAAAGAAATATTTGCAACGCAAAAAGCGGAAGGGGTGGAAAGAAAGCTGGTTGGTTTTGAGATGATAGAAAAAGGAATTCCCAGGCATGGTTATGAAATAAAGGATTACAGGGGTGAGGCCATTGGCCATGTAACATCCGGCACACAATCACCGAGCCTGGGGAAAGCCATTGGTATGGGATATGTACGAACACCTTATGCGGCGATTGGCTCGGAGATTTTCATTAAAGTGCGGGATAAACTGTTGCAGGCGAAAGTTTCAAAGATCCCTTTTTCATAACAAAGCGGTGCGGTAAGATTTTTGCGATTGCAGCTCGTATTATATTTTTCTTACTTCAAACTTGTGTTGATGCCAACAATCCATCTTACTACATTTATTGCCGCCCCGGCACAGGTGGTCTTTGACCTGAGTCGCCATATTGGCTTACATAAAGAGTCTATGGCTGTCTATCATGAAGAGGCGGTAGCTGGTACCCGGTTTGGGCTGATAGAAAAGGAAGAGACCGTTACCTGGCAGGCAAAACATCTGTTCAAAAAAAGGTTGATGAGAGTAAAGATCACAGAGATGGTCAAGCACTCTTCATTCACCGATGAACAAGCCGAAGGAGATTTTAAAATGATGAAGCATGAACATCATTTCAAACCCTGCGATAATGGTACCATCTTAATTGACCTTTTTCACTTTGAGTCGCCATACGGCATAATAGGACAATGGTTCAACAGTCTCTACCTGACCAGGTACATGAAACGTTTGCTGGAACAACGCAACAATACCATTAAGGAGTTTGCAGAAAGCGATAAATGGAAAAAACTGCTGATCACATAGCTAAGCTGGCTGGGTGCATCTCAATGTTCCATTAGAATACAGTCCGCTTATTTACAACCCGAAGCTGATCGCTCATCGCCCGCCACTATTGTGTAAAACGGCGGCCCGATCTTTTCCACGATAAGCACCACCTGCTCCAGTGTAAGGCTGGAGCCTTTTTGTTTTCCGATCTCGCTGATATAAGGTTCTAACCATTTTCGCAACACCGGATACTGACACCATAGGCGGCCGCCACCCGACCCATAGAACAAGCTTTGAGCAGAAGCCCCGGAGCCCCGTTTTCCATAATTGTTTTCATATTGATGATTTACGGCAAGATAATAGATAGCAGAGAACCGGGTTCCCATTAAGGCCCGTTAAGGCTCATTAAGGCCTGTTATTGACCATTAAAGTAGGGCAAATGCAATTAAGGTGCTGTCTGCAGGCAAGTAACAGGCAATGAAGAAGCAATGTAGAGGCTATGAACAATGGAGGCAGAGACGGTCAGCAGGCAAGTATGGTGCAGCTAAGCGGCTCGATAATGAGTTGAAACGCACCCCGGCGGGTGTTAAATCCTGTTCCTTTATTTTTGTACCCTTATATGAGTAACAAGCCCATTCTCAATACATCACTTTCCCCGGCACTATTACACCTGTACGACCTGAGCAACAGTGTTGTTGTCATTATTGATGTATTCCGTGCCACCTCCACGATAGCCTCTGCCTTATACAACGGTGCAAAATGTGTGATTCCGGTGGACTCGGTGCCAAAAGCCATCGAGATCAGCAAGAACATAGGGGGTATTGCTGCTGGTGAACGGGATGGGATGATAGCGGAAGGCCTGCAGCATGGTAATTCTCCCCTTGAATACACACGGGATTTTATTGAAAACAAAACACTGGTGCTGACCACTACCAACGGCACCCGTTTATTACAAATGGCATTGGATAGAAATGCAGATACGATCGTTTCCGGATCATTTCCCAACCTATCGGCAGTATGTGATTTTTTAGTGGCAGAAAAAAAGAATGTGGTATTGGGCTGTGCCGGCTGGAAAGACCGCTTCAACCTGGAAGACACATTGTTTGCCGGAGCAGTAATTAACCGCATTGCAAAAGAGTTTACTATTCATTGCGACAGTTCATTAATGGCAGAGACCATGTACGCAAAGCATAAGAACAAGATGATTGAATATGCTCCCAAACTTACTCACTATCACCGGCTGGTAGAAAGGTTTGGATTGATAGAGGATATAAAATTCTGCCTGACCAACGATGTGGCCCATGTGCTGCCAGTATATACCGAAGGAAAGCTGGTGGGGAAATAAAAATCTACTAAGATAAACCATTTTTCCGGCTCTTTTCCCCTGCAAAATTTATTTTTTATTTATTCCATTTTACGAGGAAATCCGCAACACATTCTTTTACATTTGCCGATTAACCTTTTTGCAATTGCGGGATCAGCAACAGTTGATAATACCGTGATCAAAAACAAAAAACTCAGAATAGTTTGGCTTTACCGCACCTTGTTAAATACGTTTATACCCATGGAACGGATGAAGTGATCCGCAGAGGCAAAAAGATACATGCTATCGGTTTTGTAGAGCTGGTGGAATACGACGACCTTTTTGGCTCCGCTGTGTTTCGAGTAAAAGACGATAGCTACTCCACTTACTATAAAGTATATATTCAAAAGTTTAAGGATCCTAAATCCACTTCGTTGCGTTGCGGATGTCCTTACAACCTTGGGGATATCTGCCGCCACGAAGCAGCAGCCCTTTTCCAGTTACAGGAAATGATAGACCGTGGACACCTGCAGGCAGAAAATGTAAAATACGACCAACGGCATACAGTGGCAAAGATGAAAGCCATTGAACTAAAAACATTACGCTTACTTTCTTCCCAGGAAGTATTTAGTGATGCAGAAAGTTTTTTGCGTACCAATAAGGCCGCGATAGAGTTTGCAGAGAACGAAACCGTAAAAGCAACCGTAACGCTGGAAGGGAAAACTTATAAAGTACTGATCAGGAAAAATGAAGAACGGAATTTTGACACCAGTTGCGATTTTGAAGATGAAGAACATCCTTTGTGTTTGCCTAAAGTAATTGTATTTCTACAGTTGTTAAATACTCATGGAGCTAATTATTTCGATAGTATCCGCAATTGGGACAAAGAAAAAAATAAGCTGCTGGAGGCGTACGGGTATTCATTAAGTGATGACCTGAAAGGGAAATTTGAATTTGCATACAAAGAAGGAAAACCATTTCTCAGGGTGCTCGATACCAGCATCAAGAGAGTGGCACAGGTGGCGGCGCCCGCCCGTCCGGTATTGCTTCCGCAAAAAGAAAAGGAAACAGAGCAACTGCCACTGGTGGAAGCCCCGGCTGCAGCCCCTTCACAGAGACTGGGTGTCGTTTTCAATTTCAATAAGAAAGGCTATCCACAGTTTGTAGTGGATGTGGTAATGGGTGAGATCAATGATACCAATGATGCCTTTACCAGCAAAGTGGAAAAGCTGGACATCACCCGGTATGTAAACACAGACAGCCTGCCGGACAGCGATAAAGAATTGCTGACCCAGCTCCGCAAACTACAGGAGTCGGAGATCAACAAATACATCAGCCGGAACTCTCCCTTCTCCGGTATATGGGAAAATATTATCCATGCTGAAGAAGATGACCTGCCAGCTGAAACAAAAGAACTAATGGCGGAATATATGCTGCCTAAACTAAAGAAGATCTTTATAGAATCAGCCGGCAGCCCTTTTGTATTTCTATTGCCTGAAAAAAAAGCATTCAAAACCAGTAACCTGGAGCCGCTGCAACTGCAGGCCGAAGAAGCGAGACCACATTTCATTATAAAGAAGAATTCTCATTATACTATTCAATGCCGGGTAAAAGCCGGTCCGCTGGAATTTGACCTGGGCGATAATGAAGCGGCAAGCCCGCTATTCTTTTTGTACAATAACCAGGCCCACCTGTGGAAGAATAACGATGTGATCCACCTGGTAGAAAAGTTTTTACCCACTGGAAAAATAAGCATACCAGCAGAAGAGTGGAGCAAAGCACTGAACGAATTCATCATGCCACTGGCGAAAGAACACCAGGTGGATTTTGATAAATCATTGGTACAGGAGATAAAAGACGGTAATCCGGATGTGAAATTGTTTTTACTGGAGAAAGGAGATTACCTGGTTTTTCAACCCTCTTTTTCTTACAAAGGATATGAAACTAAAACCAGAGACCGGGATGAAGTAGTGGTGCCACAGGGAGATAAAGTACTGGTAGTGCACCGAAACCGGGAAAAGGAAAATGAATTTGTTCAAAAACTACAAAACCTGCACTCCAGCTTTGTTTTTAATGAAGACTCGGGTACGCTGGCTTTAAAAGGAACAGATGTACTGAAGAATAACTGGTTCTTCCTCTTTGTAGATGCGATGAAGGACATGAAGACGCCTGTATTTGGCTTTGAAGCACTAAAGAATTTCCGTTTCAATACCGCTAAGCCGCAAACGAAGATCTTCATCAGCAGCAATACTGATTGGTTTGATGCCAAAGTGGATATTGTTTTCGGGGATCAGCAGGTTACAGTGGCAGAAGTAAAGCGGGCCTTAGCCAATAAGCAGCAATTTGTACAACTGAATGACGGCACCCTCGGGATATTACCAGAAGAGTGGCTGAAAAAATATTCACTTCTCTTCAGAGTTGGTGAAGGAAAGACGGACTCCCTGAAGCTATCCCGTTATCACCTGAGTGTGGTGGATGAGCTGTATGAAACAAGAGATGAAGAAGAACTGGTGGTAAAACTGGAAGAGAAATATGAAAATCTCCGGCAATTCAACCAAATAAAAGAAATTGACCCTTCGTATCACCTTAAAATGATCCTGCGCCCCTACCAGGTAGCAGGATATCAATGGTTGAACTACCTGAAAGACATTAAATGGGGAGGGATACTAGCCGATGATATGGGATTGGGTAAAACGGTGCAGGCCCTTTCTTTCCTCGAATACTTCAGGAAAGAGCTGGGAAAACTAAAAGCACTGGTCGTTTGTCCCACCACCCTGATCTATAACTGGGAGAACGAGATCAAGAAATTCACCCCGGACCTTACCTATCGTATCCATCACGGTGGCACAAGGACAAGGTCGGTTGAAGAGCTGACGGATCATGAAGTAACGATCACTACCTATGGCACATTGCGAAGTGACATCAAATTACTGATGAGCATCGATTTTGATTATGTGATACTTGATGAAAGCCAGGCGATCAAAAACCCGGCAAGTA
>CALSAT010000272.1:0-5665 GCA_943372905.1 Bacteroides fragilis
TATTCCTCCCCACCTCCCCATCTCTGCGGTAAAATTGTACTCCTATTTGCCGCAGGCAAACCTCCCTTTATGGGACACACCCTGCCGCAGGCAGCTCTCTGTATTTCAGTGCCTCAGTAGCAAAAGCCAGCTACAACCACCTCCGTCCCATAAAATTGATAAGTGGCACTGCTTTCCGCCCCGAAATGTACTATTTTGGCAGTCCCGCCGCTGGCGGTATTACTCCTCAAAACTCTTATTATGAAACCAAGGTTGATGTTCCTGACCGTTTTCACCATCGCTGCTGCATTCGTAAATGCACAGACCAAACTGGTGGAAAAAGTTACCAAAACGGATAACCAGATCGTTATCCCCTACGAAAAATATGTATTGCCCAATGGCCTTACCCTCATCATTCACGAAGATCACAGCGACCCTGTGGTGCATGTGGATGTTACCTACCACGTAGGGTCTGCCAGGGAAGAGATCGGCAAATCCGGCTTTGCCCACTTCTTTGAACACATGATGTTCCAGGGAAGTGATAACGTAGCCGATGAACAGCATTTTAAAATTGTATCCGACGCCGGCGGTAACCTGAATGGCACCACCAACCGCGACCGGACCAATTACTTTGAAACAGTACCCAGCAACCAACTTGAAAAAATGCTGTGGCTGGAAGCCGACCGTATGGGATTCCTGCTCGATGCAGTGACCCAAAAGAAATTTGAGATCCAGCGCTCCACGGTAAAGAATGAGCGGGGACAGAACTATGATAACCGCCCGTATGGACTCGCCAATGAAACCGCTTCGCGGAATTTATACCCCTACGGACATCCCTATTCCTGGCTTACCATTGGCTATGTAGAAGATCTGAACCGGGTAGATGTAAACGACCTGAAGAATTTCTTCCTGCGCTGGTACGGACCCAACAATGCAACCGTATCCGTAGGAGGTGATGTAAAACCCGCAGAAGTAATAAAGCTGGTGGAAAAATACTTCGGTGTTATTCCCCGCGGACCAGAAGTAAACCCGGTAGTGGTGCCACCTGCTGTATTAACCGCCGACCGTTATGTTTCCTATACCGATAACTACGCCAAAGTACCCCTGCTGCTGGTGGTCTACCCAACCGTACCCAATTATCATAAAGACATGGGTGCACTGGCCTGCCTGGCACAGGTATTAGGACAAGGCAAAAATTCTGTTTTGTATCAGCAACTCACAAAAAATCAACTGGCCTTACAGACAGCTACCTTCAGTCAGTTATCTGAACTCGCTGGCGAAATGGCCTTTCAGTTAGTACCGGCACCCGGCAAATCATTGGCCGCAATGGACTCCATGTTTCGCAGCGCCATGGCTTCTTTCGAAACAAGAGGAGTAACAGAAGAAGACGTTACCAAATTCAAGGGTGGCATTGAAGCACAACTGATAAACGGACTGCAAAGTGTATCAGGAAAAATATCCCAGCTGGCCGCTTTCCAAACCTTCACCGGCAATCCCAATAAGATATCTGAGCTCCTCACCATGTACCAGGCGGTAACAAAAGAAGATGTAATGCGGGTGTACAATGAATATATCAAAGGAAAGCATGCCGTGTACCTGAGTGTATTGCCCAAGGGCAAGGAAAATCTGATTGCTGCCGTTGATAATTTTAAAATTGATTCCGGCACCTACGCCGCACCTGATTATGGCTATGCTGGTTTAAAATATGCAAAAGCAAAAGATAATTTCGACCGTAGTAAAATACCCGGCAATGGTCCTAACCCAACCGTAAAAGTGCCAAAATTCTGGCGCAAGGATATGCCAAATGGAGTAAAGATGATCGGCACCGAATCTGCCGAGATCCCTGCCGTAACAATAACACTCACTATCCCCGGCGGGCATTTATTGCAGGCCAATGATACCGCCAAAGTTGGCCTCGCCAGTTTCTTTGCCAGTATGATGAATGAAGACACTAAAAACTATACGGCAGAACAAATGGCAGTGGAATTGCAAAAGCTGGGCAGCAACGTCTCAGTGTCCAGCAATTTCGATGGCATTACTTTCAATATTCAAACCCTCAGGAAAAATATTGATAAAACACTGGCGCTGGTAGAAGAAAGGATGTTAAATCCCCTGTTTACAGACGCTGCATTCACCCGTTTACAGAAGCAACGCCTCGAAAGCTTTAAGCAGGCTAAAGCTGATCCGGCAGCAGTGGCTGATGTTGTTTTTGCCAAAGTAAATTATGGCCCCGCCAATATCCTCAGCATGAGCGAGGACGGTACAGAACATACTATCCGCAATATGAAGCGGGATGATATTCAATACTATTACAACAACTACATGACCTCACAAGGCGTGAAAGTAGTAGTGGTCGGCAATATTACCCAGGCAGAAGTATTACCCAAATTATCATTCCTGGATAAGCTGCCAAATAAAAAGATCGACCTTCCCAAAGTAAATGGCGCACCATCAGAAATTGATAAGACCAAAGTGTACATGGTAGATATTCCCAAAGCAGCACAATCACAATTCAGAGTAGGGTACTCCACCGGGTTGAAATATGATGCCACCGGTGACTATTACCGTTCCCGGTTGATGAACTATACATTGGGTGGTGATTTCAACAGCCGCTTGAATTTGAACCTGCGGGAAGATAAAGGCTGGACCTATGGCGCCCGCAGTTCCTTCTCTGCTGATGAGCACAGCGGCGATTTTGAATTCAGTTCCGGCATCCGGGCCGATGCTACCGACAGTGCCCTCGTGGAAGTCATGAAAGAAATAAGGAACTACCAGGCCAATGGCATTACCGATGCCGAACTGCGGTTCATGAAAAACTCATTGGGGCAAAGAGATGCGCTGCTGTATGAAACAGGTTTACAAAAAGCAGGTTTTATTGGCCGCATACTGGATTATAATTTACCGGCTAACTATGTAGATCAGCAAAATAAGATTCTTGCCAAACTGACCAAGGCAGATATTGATGCCGTAGCGAAGAAAATGCTGAACCCCGACAAGATGAATATCCTGCTGGTCGGAGATAAAGCCAAGATCATTGATGGCATCAAGAAACTGGGTTATGAGATTGTAGAGCTCGATGCAGATGGAAGGAAGGTGGAGAAGAAAGGATTCTAAACTGTTATAAATCAAATTTTAAACGCCACTCTTACGGGTGGCGTTTCTTTTTTACAGGAACTTATTAACTTTTTCTAATCTGCTCAACACTGTTTTGTGGTCAAAAAAGAAATAATTTTACACTCTAAAATAAACCACTATGAAATATATCTACTCTCTCCTTCTTATTTTTCTTTTCACCAATGCTCATGGTCAATTTAATTTTACCAGTGGCTATTCACTTAGCGCCCCTCAGCAGCAGATGGCAAGAAATATAAAACCTTTGCATAGCTTAATGGCAGGTATAACATACCAGCTTCCTGGCAAATTAAGCAGGGTACATACTGGTATCGAAGCTGGCTGGGGCATGTATGCCAATACAAGAAAAATGCAAACATTCAACTTCGACAATGGCAATTCCACTACAACCGCTGTTAATTACAGCAGCAATGTAATACAGGCAAGCCTTACCGGAAGAATACTGCTGCTGGAAAAGAAAAAAATTATGCCCTTTATAAGTGGTAAAGCGGGGTACGCCAGCTTTTACAGCAATATTTTTGTGGAAGACCCGCATGATATTGATGGCTGCAGGGCATTGCAGCAGCGGAATATTATAAAAGATGGTTCCATTACAACCGGCTATGGAGGGGGTTTTATGGTAGATTGGTCCGTCTTCAGTAAAAAAATAAGAAAAGGGGAGGGCTTTATTGATATAAGTATAACAAATACCAGTGGAAGGAATATTGATTATATCAATACCAAAAAACTGATTGACGCCAACAATCTTCCGGTAAATTCTGATGGCAAACCACTTGTTATAGAATTTATAAACGCCAGTACCCAGCAAATTCATGAACACCAGGTGGCAGAAGTATATAATACACCTGTTCGAATGCTTGAGTTCCGGATCAGCGCAATTCTGCCATTAAACCTCAGGTAATAAATCGTTTTAAACAGAGCAGTTTAACATAATTGCAGTAAGCGTACAAAGGGGCTGAAATGCTGCTCTCTTAACTGGCTTCATTTCCTTAAAAGTATAAACCAATTTTTAATTCAGCACAAAGCCATTTTCATCACCTGAAAATGGCTTTGTGCTGATTGAATGGTGAGAACTTAAGATTTGACGATGTCTTTTCTTGCAGGTAGATATGCGTACTGTAAAATATGGGCGATGTGTATGGTTTCTTCCGATCTTTCATTACTACACTGAATTTACCTGTTGCTGCCGGAGCAGTTACAATACATGCTGTAAAATCACTGCCACTATTTAATACCCAATAGACATTTAAAATACATTTTGCAATGGATTATCCAGTTTACGCTGCGAAGCGGCGTAAAAAATCCGTATTCATCCGTCCAACCCGTATTATCCGTGTGCCTGTATTTTGTCGCTTCGTTACCGATCTGCTACTGATCTAAAACATATCCTTGCCAATAGATTATTTTTAATGTCTGTTTGGTATAATTTATTTTACTCCGGCAATTCAAAAAGGACAGTCGCCGATACAATAGCCATTGCGCATCTTTTTATCCTTTTAGAATTGTATTTATTTCTCTCATCAATAAAATGAATGGCTGCTTACTCCCCGCTCAATAAAATGTTTTACTTTACATCAAACTTGATTGTATGCACAGCAAAACCAACCTCCTTCTCATAGCCGGCACTTTACTTTCCGTCACAGCATTAGCACAGCCCAAAGGCGACCCAAAGAAAACAGAAGTATGGACACCCGTACCCGAAGTCGTTACTCCCGGCGCTACCACTGGCGATGCCCCTTCAGACGCTATTGTTTTATTTAACGGTACAAGCCTCGATGAATGGAGGTCCACCAAAGACACTACAGCTGCTGCCGGGTGGACAGTAGCAAATGGCGCTTTTACGGTAAAAAAAGGAACCGGCAATATTCAGACAAAGCGGCTGTTCATGGATTATCAATTGCATATTGAGTGGCAAATACCAGCCGTGATATCGGGTACAGGGCAGGCCCGTGGTAACAGCGGTGTATTCCTCGCTTCCACCGGCCCCGGCGACGAAGGCTATGAGATACAGGTATTGGACAATTACAATAACACCACCTATGTGAACGGGCAGGTCGGCAGTATTTATAAGCAGCATATTCCGCTCGCCAATGCCTGCAAAAAACCCGGCGAATGGCAATCATACGATATCATCTGGACGGCCCCCCACTTCAATGAAGATGGTTCAGTAAAAACCCCGGCCAGGATTACCGCTATGCATAATGGAGTACTGGTGCAGAATAATGTGGAAGTAAAAGGTATTACCGTATATATCGGTGCCCCCGAATACAAAAAGCACGGCGCCGCCCCCATTAAGCTGCAGGACCATGGCGACCCCAGCGAACCGATCAGCTTCCGGAATATTTGGATAAGAGAACTATAAATAGGTGGGGCTCGCATAGAACTCGCCGTCTCGCAGAAAACTCCCGGTTGCACGGAGAAAACTCCTGACCTCTCGAAGAAAACTCCCGGCTGCACGGAGAAAACTCCCGGCTGCACGGAGAAAACTCCTGACTGCACGGAGAAAACTCCTGACTGCACGGAGAAATCTCCTGACTGCACGGAGAAAACTCCT
>CALSAT010000273.1:0-5605 GCA_943372905.1 Bacteroides fragilis
ACGACCGGGAAACAAAAGAGGGCGACCGCCCTTCCCGTAAGAAACCGATGTACCCGGTAAATGATCAACTGCGCCGGTACCTGAAACAACGGGGCCGGGAAGTAAAACTGCCTGTTACCTACAAAAACCTGCTAAACTTTACCTGGTCCACACCAATAAAAGATAAACACGGTAATGATACGCTTTGGGAAAAAACATCGTACGACAGCCGCGACTGGGATTTTATCCGGGAAGGCCTGGTAAAGATCTACGCCATCCTGCGAACAGAAGGAGACTTCAGCTTTATCAGTCACCTGGATGTGGCAAGAGTGGATTATTGCTCCTTTGGCAATTCTAATCCCTTTCGTATCCGGATCGTGAATAAATACAACGACAACTACGATCATTATTATATCAAGATAGCGGATGCCTCCCGCATATATGGGCTGGAACTTGAACACATCCTTTCTCCCAACCGCATCACCTTTTATACGGACAGGGAAACGCTGGTGGAAGAACATATTCCCGGCATTCCGGGTGATGTGTTCATCCAGCAAATGTTACAGTCGCCCGAAACAGATAAGATAAGACTGGCAAAAGAATTTGTCAAGTTCAATGAAAGATGTTTTGTACGCCTGCTTGGCGATATGCGCAGTTATAATTTTGTCGTCAGCATCACCCCCGATATAGAAGGTTATCAATACCGCATCCGCTGTATAGATTTCGACCAGCAATCCTATGAAGGAAGAAAGAACCTCTACCTGCCGCAATTCTTCAAAGAGAATTATCCGTTTGTACAGCTTTGTCTTTCACATCTCAATAAAGAGTCGATTGAACAGTACCAGGCAGAAGAAAGGACCATGATCACCTTCCGGCTGGCCAGTTCCCGCTACCGCATCAAAGACCTGCTGGACATTATGACCACTGATGAAATATCTTCCCCCGAAAAAGTGGCACAACTAAAAAAAGAGCTGACCAGCTACCTGAAAAGCCACTCGTATGATAAATGTAATTCCATGGGACAAATAGTAAAAACACACCTGAAAGAAACGCTGCGAAAGAACCTGCTGCTGATCCAGAAGAACCTCGGCAAATCAAAACGCTGAAGGCCCCCTTTCCTCTCCACATTTCCCCGTTCACTCCTAACACCTGTTTGTCTCGCAATAAAATAAATGGTTTATATTAGCGGCTCTTTAAACAGGCTGAACCTGTTTGATCTATTGGCCAATTAAAAAAATAATGAATGAAAAAATACAGAGCCGGTGTGCTGTTCGGAGAAGAACTGACAGCGCTTTACAATGATGCAAAAGAAAATCAGTTCGCCCTGCCCGCAGTTAATACGATCGGCACCAACACGATCAATGCCACGCTGGAAACAGCGGCAAAAGTGAATTCTCCCGTTATCATCCAGTTTTCCAATGGCGGTGCCCAGTTCATTGCAGGCAAAGGAATGCCGAATGATAATCTCCAGGGTAATATCGCTGGCGGCATCTCCGGTGCATTACATATTCATAATGTAGCTAAATACTATGGTGTGCCTGTTGTACTGCATACCGATCATGCTGCCAAAAAATGGCTGCCCTGGATAAGTGGTTTAATTGATGCCGGCGAACAATTTCATAAAGAAAAAGGACAGCCGCTCTTCAGTTCACATATGCTCGACCTGAGTGAAGAACCGGTAGAAGAGAACATCCATACATCTGTTGAATTTTATAAAAGAATGGCCCCGCTCGGCATGAGCATTGAAATAGAACTCGGCGTTACCGGTGGAGAAGAAGATGGCGTGGACAACAGCGATGTGGAGAACTCCAAATTATACACCCAGCCTGCCGACGTAGCGTATTCGTATAAAGAACTGAGCAAAGTAGGTCCGCTGTTTACCGTAGCCGCTGCATTTGGAAATGTGCATGGCGTTTACAAACCCGGCAATGTAGAACTGCGCCCCGAAATATTAAACAACAGCCAGCTCTATATCCAGAAAGAATTCGGCACAGGCCCCAAACCGGTTTATTTCGTATTCCATGGTGGCAGTGGCTCACCGCAACACCAGATAAGAGAAGCCATCGGTTACGGCGCTATCAAAATGAATATTGATACCGACCTGCAGTGGGCTTTCTGGGAAGGCGTTCTCGACAATTATAAAAAATATGAAGCTTACCTGCAGGGACAGCTCGGCAACCCTGAAGGAGAAGACAAACCCAATAAAAAACACTACGACCCAAGGGTATGGCTGCGCAAAGGCGAAGAAGCATTTATCAAACGCCTGGAAGTGGCATTTGAAGATCTGAATTGTATTAACCGTAACGCTTAGACCAGGCAAATAAATTACGGATAGTAATATATAATAGTGTATCCCGGCTGGCAATTTCTCAAAGCTTCCGGGATACACTTTTTTTATCCCAGAGAATATCGCAACTACCGTACTCACTACAACAGGCATTCGTGTAATTAGATGGCCCGGGGAATTCTATTTTTTGAAAGAAGCACCCGACTGTTGTATATTTAATTTACCGATCATTTACGTAATAATTAGCTTTTAAAAGCACCATTGTTTATTCCAACTAAAACGGCAACTTATGTTTGGTATCAATTTCATCAAGTTCGACTCGATGACCTATGTAGTAAAATTTAAAAATGGGAAAGTAGTAAAAGAAGGCCGTGGATTATCTTTTTTCTATTATGCCCCCACTACATCCATTTCAGCCATCCCCGTAGGGAGCAATAACCTCCCCTTTATCTTTAGTGAAACAACAAAAGACTACCAGACAGTAAATATACAGGGACAGATCACCTATAAGATCGGCAACCCGAAGCAACTGGCAGACATGCTCGATTTTACGGTGAACAGTAACGGCGTTTATAAAAAAGATGATACGGAAAAATTGAACCAGACCATAGTGAACGAAGCCCAGACCGCCACCTCCTCTTTTATACACGGACTGGGGTTAAAAGAAGCCATCCGCTCTGCCAAACTTATCGAAACAGAGATCACCGAAGGATTAAAAGTATCAAAAGCCATCACCATGCTGGGCATTGAGATCCTTGGCATCAATATACTGGGCATCCGGGCCACACCAGAAATGGAAAGAGCGTTGGAAACAGAAACCAGGGAACAACTGCAGCAGGAAGCAGACCATGCCATTTATGAACGCCGCAACTTTGCCGTAGAGCAGGAAAGAAAGATCAAAGAAAGTGAATTGAATACCGAAATAGCGGTAGAAGAAAAGAAAAAACAGATCGCAGAAAAACAAACCGAAACCGAAATACAACAGGCAGAAAGCGATCGTAAACTAAGAGAAATAAAAGTACAGGCCGATATTGCCGTGGAGAACCAGCGGAAACAACTCATTGAGCAAAAAGCCGCCAACGACCGGAAAGATGCCGAAACACAAGGCTATGTGCTGGAAACCACCTTAAAGCCTTATAAAGAACTCGACTGGAAGATACTAACGGCTTTAAATAACAACTCCGACCCAAGGCATAACATCGCACTTGCCTTCAGGGAACTGGCAGAAAACGCCGGCAAGATCGGCACCCTGAATATAAGCCCTGAATTACTCGATACACTCTTAAACGAAAAGAAGGATAAGAAATGAGTATTGAGTATGCGATCATCGTAAAAAATAAAACGAGGCTTGAAACACTGATTGAACGTTTCAATACAAAAGCCCAGGCAAAATTTTACATTGAGCGGTCCGGCGGTGATTTTGGAGATTATGAAAAAGAACATGAAACTTTTCAGCAGTCCCTTTCCAATGTTCAGCGAACACTCTCCAAAGTGGTAAAAAACAAGATCATTGAAAGAAGTTTCCTTCCCTCCTTTTTATTTAATGCCAACCAGGTGGTCGTTACCGTTGGGCAGGATGGACTCGTGGCAAATGCCGCCAAGTATGTAAACGAGATTCCCATTGTAGCTGTAAACCCGGATAAAGAAAGGTATGACGGAGTACTGCTGCCCTTCGAACCGGGTAATTTTATCGCTGCCATAGAAAAAGTAATGGCTGATAATTACAGGTCCAGGCTCACCCCCTTTGCAGAAGCAAAACTGAATGACGGTCAGCGGCTGCTGGCTTTTAATGATCTCTTCATCGGTATCACTTCACATGTTTCTGCCAGGTACAAGATCACTTATAAAGGCAAAACGGAAGAACACTCTTCCTCCGGTATCATTGTATCCACTCCTGCCGGTTCCACCGGCTGGCTAAGCTCTGTCTTTAATATGAGCTTTGGTATTCATCACTTTTTAGACAGGAACAGTAATAAGAAAACCAAAGTGAAACTGCTGGACAATCAGTTGATGTTTGCCGTCAGGGAACCTTTTGCCAGTAAAAGAACACAAACAGACTTAACGGCTGGTTTTATTACGGTTGATTCAAAGCTTATCATAGAATCATTAATGCCGGTGAATGGTATCATCTTTTCCGATGGCATTGAATCTGATTTTCTCAAATTCAATGCAGGGTCCATCGCCACTGTCAGCACTGCAAAGGAAAAAGCAAACCTGGTGATATAACAACTGCTTCCGTGGTGTATAGATTCTTCCGGCCGGACAATAAGATTCAGCCGTTACACTGTCCCAAAACTTTCTTATTTTACAAAAGCAATCACCCAAATAAACAGCAATGAGATACATCCGCTTCATTATTGCCCTGCTGATCATCACCAAGGCTTCAGCGCAGACGGGTTTTACCTACAATAAACGTTTTGTACAGTCAGAAGATAAATGGGTGGCCTTCAGTGCCCCAAAAGACAGCTCCCATATATTCGGCTTCATCTATATTGATGCACAGGCCGGACTCACCTTTGACTATAAAGGTAATTTTACAATAGCTGCCGATGGAAAACTGATTCCTGACAAACCGCTTGAAAATGGCAGTTACAAGGTTCGCCTGCAACCCAACAATGTACAGGTGGCCTGGATACCCGCTGAACGTTATGCAGAATTAGGTATAAAAGATCCGCCAGACTGGCTGCATAATTATAAAGAAACGAAAGACAGCATTGGCCGCATGGTGCGCTGGGGCTATTATTATAATCACTGGAACGAATCTGCCAAAGCTCTGACGTATTTAGAAAGAGCTTACGAACTGGACCCCAATTATGAGGGCCTTGAGTTTGAACTTTCTTTTGCGTACAATGCCCTGGAACGGTTTCAGGATGCTATCAATGTATTAACAAAAGCCATCCCCAAAAAACCGGATAACTGTTTATACTACAAAGAACTCTCCTATGCACAGATCCACCTGGACCTGGTAAGTGATGCGGACCTTGCCTGCCAGAAAGGAATGGAATTCTGCCCGGATGATGCCATGAAATGCGAGATCGCTTACAATATTGCGTACCGTTATTTTAAAGTAAGAGACAAAGAGAACTTTGAACGCTGGAAAAAGGAAGTAAAAAAATACGGCACTGAAGGCAGCCAGTTTACAGAGAATATCAAAATAATGGAAAAAGAAATGGCGAAGTAGATATTTCGCCGGCAAACTCTTCATACCCGGCTGCTGTATGAAAATAACACCCCCCATGCTGCGTATTCATATTCTGCTGTCAATGGTACTGCTATTGACGGGCTGCAACACAATAGGTATGCTGCTTTTTTACCGGGATATAAGAACTAAGACCATCT
>CALSAT010000274.1:0-5602 GCA_943372905.1 Bacteroides fragilis
CAGAAGCATAAGATCATTTTCCCTGTTTTGAATTTTGTGGAAAAAAAATTTGGGTAGTATAAAATAATTGTTATTTTTACTATCGTTAACCCATTTTTACTAACATTAAATTCTAAACAAAATGGCTACTAAGAAAAAAGCTGCTCCTAAAAAGAAAGCTGCTCCTAAAAAGAAAGCTGCTCCTAAGAAGAAAGCTGCTAAGAAAAAGAAATAAGTTGAAAGACTTTTTCAACGACAACAAAAGTCCCGCCCCTGGCGGGACTTTTTTATTGTTATAAAGGCCAGCATTCAATCATCTTTTGCTGGAGGGTGAGTTTAGTTGCTAATTTATAAAAGTCAGACGGAGACCGTCAGACTTTTATAAATTAGCAGCATGGATAATGCTGCCATTGCTGACAATTTTTCGCTGCTGGCCAAACTAATGGACATTCATGGCGAAAACTCTTTTAAAACAAAAATCTACGGGGCTGCTGCTTTTAACATCGAAAAACTGCCTGTACAGTTAAAAGATACCCCGCGGGAAAGGATATTCAGTATAAAAGGCATCGGGGCCAGCACCGGGGAGAAGGTGATAGAACTTATTGATACTGGCAAGCTGGATATACTGAACGACTATATCAGCAACACCCCTGCCGGTGTAATAGAAATGCTGAACATTAAAGGCATTGGCCCTAAAAAGATACATACCATCTGGAAGGAAATGGAGATCGAATCGCTGGGCGAACTCCTGTATGCCTGCAATGAGAACAGGCTGACCTTGTTCAAGGGCTTTGGTGCGAAGACCCAGCAAAACGTACAGGAAGCCATTGAATTCTATTTTTCAAACCAGGGGCATTTCCTCTTTGTACAACTGGATGAATTATTCCCGCAAATAGATAATTACCTGAAGAAACTTTTCTCACCGGAAAAAGTAAGTGTCACCGGTGCTTATCGCCGGCAATCTTTAACAATAGAAGAACTGGAATTTGTAGTAGTGGAAACTGCCGGGAACATCAAACCAAAGTTCCAGACAGCCCAGCCGCCTGAGTTAGTTGAGGAAACCGCCAACAGCCTTTTATATAAATTAAAGAATGGATTAAAGCTCCGGTTGTATCATGGGGGCACTAATATGGCGGCTCAATTGTTCAATACAACAGGCAGCCCTGAATTCCTCGGTGCATTTAACCAGTCTTTTCCTGGTTTATCAGATACGGGAGATGAGGCGATGGACGATGAGATCATTTTTACAAAAGCAAAAATACCCTACATTCCTCCCTGCCAGAGAGAAACTGTCGCAATCATTGATAAGGCAAAACAAAACCAATTACCATTACTGATACAAACAACAGATATCCGCTCTATCATCCACAGCCACAGCAACTGGAGTGATGGCAGCAACACCATTGAAGAAATGGCGAAAGAATGTATCAAGAGAGGATTGGAATACATGGTGATATCTGATCACTCGCAAACTGCCTTCTATGCCAATGGCTTAAAGGAAGACCGCATCAGGGAACAACACCGCTATGTGGATGAATTGAACTCAACATTAAAGCCATTTAGGATCTTTAAAAGCATCGAAAGCGACATTCTCAACGATGGCAGCCTCGACTACCCGGAACATATTCTAAAGACATTCGACCTGGTGATCGCTTCTGTACACAGCAACCTGAAGATGACAGAAGAAAAAGCAATGGCCCGCTTGCTGAAAGCAATAGAGAATCCGTATACCACTATTCTCGGCCACATGACGGGCCGACTCCTCCTCAGCCGCAACGGCTTCCCGGTTGATCATAAGAAGATCATTGAGGCCTGTGCTGCTAATAAAGTAGTGATTGAATTGAATGCTCACCCCCGCCGCCTGGATATTGACTGGAAATGGATCGACTATGCTATTGAAAAAGAAGTACTACTCTCCATCAATCCGGATGCACATGCCCTGGATGGTTTTGATGATGTGAAATACGGAGTGCTTGCAGCACAAAAAGGGGGAATGACTAAGAAAAATAACTTAAGCAGTTTTAGTTTAATGGAATTTGAAGAATGGCTGGCGAAAAATAAAACTGCAAAGAATCGTTAATACACATCACCGGCACTGATGATTAATTGATCACCGGCAGCTCCACAAAGAAAGTAGTTCCCTGTCCCTGCTTTGTTTCGAACCATATCTTCCCTTTGGCCTGTTCCACAATTCCCTTACACATGGCCAGGCCCAGGCCTGTACCAGATGATTTGGTGGTGAAGTTGGGAATGAATATCCGTTCCTGCATTTCCGGGGCAATCCCTTCTCCGTTATCCTTTATACTGATGCGAAGTATATCACCCTCCCGCACCTCACTTACTTCAATGCGGCAAATATTGTTACCATTACAGGCTTCCACAGCATTGGCAAACAGGTTGGTGAATAAGCGGTTCATTTGTGTTTTATCGGCTTCCACCATTACCCGGTCATTAACCGGCCGCCAGTCAAAATGCACATTATCGTCAGCTGTGTACAGTTCTTTTAAAGAACCGATCACATCATGCAGGTCAAAACTGGTAACATTAGTAGTACCGATATTAGCAAACTGAGAAAAGTCTGCGGCTATCTTGGAAAGATGGTCTATCTGTTCCACCAGTGTGTTCGCAACACTGCTGGATAACTCCTTTACATTAGGCTGGTTATTATTGATGGCTTTCTGCAGGTACTGAATGCTGAGTTTCATCGGTGTCAGCGGGTTCTTGATCTCGTGTGCTACTTGTCTGGCCATCTCCCGCCAGGCCCCCTCCCTTTCGCTCTTGGCCAGCGCCATAGCGCTTTCGCCCAGTTTAGCCACCATCTTATTATATTCCTGTACCAGTTCCCCTATTTCATCATTCCGGTTCCATACAATTTGTTCATTCATTTTTCCCAGGTTCACTTCCCGCATCTTATCACTGATAAGGGAAAATGAGTTAGTGATACGATTAGTAATGAACAAAGCGATCAGGCCGGCTATTAAAAAGATAAAAGCATTCAGGTTAATGATCGTCACCAGGAAATTGGATATCTCCTGCCGCAGTTCCGGCTTAGAAGTAAAGTAAGGGATATTGATATAAGCGTACACTTGCCCGGAATCATCCCTCACCGGTGAATAGATACTGAGATAAGAGAAATTACCAATACTCTCATCTTTCACATGCAATATCTGGCGCAACCTGTTCAGGTGGTAATAAGCACCGGGGTCCATTTTCTTGCTTACCACTCCTTTGTTGTATACGTTCGCTTCAGAAGACACCTGCAGATCACCCCGCAGGTCATACACATTCACATCTACTCCATGAATATCCGATACGTCATCCACGAGCTTCTGCAGATCATTATTCGTTACCGAGTCATATATCTTCACCACATCATCAAAAGTATTGTGCTCCGCCAGTTTCTTTTCCATTTCATTAACCATGATCTTCATGGTACGGCTCAGCTTTTCCCTGTTGCTTTGTTTATTCCTGCTGATAAAAAAAGAGATAGTGGCAGCCCCTATCACCAGGAAAGAAAAGATGCTGATAAAAATAATTGTGCTGTGCACCTGTGAACGGATATTCAATTGCAGTAACCGCCTTATTCCGGTTCGGGTATACCCCGTTTTAAGGATAAAGCTGATCAGTTGTACAAAAGCCACCAGGAAAAGAAAGGAGCAAAAGATATAGGAAAAAAGGGTGATCGTTTCAATGGCCGTCTCCTTCTTCCTTGCAATTACCACTATCTTATCATTGGTGGCACGGTACCAAAGCTCATCATAATCACCATTCTGCTTCCGCTCTATTTCTACTTTTGGTATTTCATTATCCGTCAGCCAGATCGGGTACGGATAATTTCCCGGCGGTGATACGAGCCGCCGGTTAATATATACCGCATTAGAATAGATCGGGGAGTTTTCCGGATCAACACCTTTGCTTTGCCGGAACAGCTCGGGAAATAAGGCATCCCGGCTATAGCTTTTCAAATTAGATACAATAAAAAAAGACCCAACTTTATGGTTGGCCGAGTCTTTTACATCACGGCGGATGATATAATTGAATTTATCAAAAGAAGTTTCATAATAATACAACCCCTCGGTATCAGTCGGCTTAGATTGTACCGTCAATATCACGTTCAGTGCCTCATAGGAAGTAGGGTCCTCATTATAGAGAGGTTTATCTGCAGAATCATACACATACAGTCTCGTATCATACTTATTCAGGTAGCCGCTGTAGTTTCCCGTAATGATGCTGTCTTTTAGCTCACTGTTCTCCTTCTCATCCCTGAAGCGGTAAAAGTTCTGTAACAGGAAGTCATTATCAATATACTTCACGGCAATGCTCATCAGCATTTCGCTGGAAGGGTTCGTTTGCACGGCCAGTTTCTCTGCAATGGATTTACGGTGTTCCCATTCCACATTCCTGTTTTGAGACAACATGATAGCCGCTATGGAAACAGAAAAAATAAATATCCAGGAAAGGATACCGGCAATATTGATCCTGATACGGTTGAATATTACGCCACGCCGGTTCACCAGCCAGGTGTAGGCCAGCAGCCAGAGCAAAACGGGTAAATAAAACAATACCTCCGGATTGCCCGACCTCACAGTCAGAAAGGCAAGACCTGCAAACCCGATCGCAAAATAGATCAGGTAATTCCGGCCTGTGAATAAAGGGAAAATAAGACGGAATAATAGCTGGGAAAAATAATAATAAGAGAGTGAAAGACAGGCTAAAATAAAAAACCCTACGATCGTGTACTTATTAAGACTGAAAAAATTGGTCACGTCAAATGATATCTTGGAATCAGACACCAGGCTGCGGATAACTGAAGCTAGAATAAAAGTGGAAAAGATCAGCAAAAACAGGGATACAATGCCAGCTATCCATTTCATACGCATAGAAAGAGAAGCTGACGGCACTTCCTCATGCCGCAACTTTGACCAGGCAAACAAAATGATCCAGCAAAACAAACTGGCATTGATCAGCAGGTCGCCCAACGACCGCTGAATAGCATTGGAACCATATATCACCGGGCTGAACAATTCAAACTGCCGCAAATTCAATAACGTGGGGTAATAATAAGAAAGCATTCGCAGGGCCAGTAAGATACCCGCCAGCAGTGCAATAGACGACCAGGCGCCTTTTTGCCTGGCTTGTCCTTCCACCAGGATATGAATAAATAAAAAAAGAAAAAGCACCCCGGCAAAACGAAGAAAGATGGTTTGCCGGTCGTTGAACGATACCGTTACTGTGGTTTTCTTATCCAGGTAAAAAAGAGTTTGCCCTGCAGCTGTCTTTACCGGAAATTCGGTGGGTTTTTCACTTATCCGTACTCTTTTATCCGCCCCCTCGCTGTAGGCAAATTTTTCCGGGAGGTATTCCGTGGTAATAAAAAATTCGGACCTCACCTGGATAACAGCAAAGGCCAGTATTGGCAACAATGTTTTTTTGTCCGTAAGTGTTCTTTTAATGATAAAGTAGGAGCCATTGGACAATTGCCGGAAATACTCACCATCAGCGCCTGCAATGATCTCCGGGGGAGGCACCGCCAGTTGGTCGCTCCAGAATTTCATTTCCGTAGCGCCAAACTCACTCACAGAATAGAGGAAAATACCATAGTTCTTTTCTGCCAGGGTATTAA
>CALSAT010000275.1:0-5599 GCA_943372905.1 Bacteroides fragilis
AGACATGGCCCTGCCTTCGATCTCTTTGTTGTGCAGGGCTTTGGTCGCTTCTTTGGCTTCATCATCATTACCCATTTCCACAAATCCAAAACCACGGCTGCGGCCTGTTTCTCTGTCGGAAATGACTTTAGCAGATGATACTGCGCCAAATTGCTCAAATAATTTTCTCAGATCATCTTCACCGGTGTGAAAACTGAGGTTGGAAACGTACATGTTCATAAAACAATAATTTAAATAAAACAATAGAAATACCTGTGATAAAGAAGCGCAGCAAAAAGTAGAGAGAAGATTAACTATTACTGGAACGAAGAGTAAGAATTGAAACTGGTCAGGACTGAATGTTGTATGAACTTTAAATCACATGGTGAATATACGCTTTTAATGTGCAAAAGGGGTATTTCTTTCTCTGGCTCTTACCAGCAGCGCTGTTGAAAGCAGCACTGCTTGTGTTTTATGGCATTCTGCTTAGTTTTGTGACTTAATCAGACTTATATGAGATCAATACTGGTATTATTGTTTTGTAGTGTCTCTTTTTTATCAGCTATGGGCCAGCAGGGTTCTTCTAAAGTAGCGGTACCCGATTCTGCTAAAAAGATAGAAGTAGTGGAAGCTTCCTGCGGGGAATGTAATTTTAAAATGGAAGGAAAAGGCTGCCACCTGGCAGTGCGGATCAAAGGCAAAAGCTATTTTGTAGATGGTACTGCCATTGATGAGCATGGTGATGCACATGCCAGTGATGGTTTTTGTGAAAAGATCAGAAAAGCAGAAGTGCAGGGTGAAATAGTGAACAACCGTTTTAAAGTAACCTATTTCAAATTGCTGAAAGAAGAAAAGAAAACGGATTAAAATAACTGTACTCCTTTATTTTCGGGCATGGTGTTATTACAATTAAATGGGATCAGCAAAAAGGAGAACGGGCACTTCACTTTAAAGGCAGTAACTTTTTCCCAGCAAGCCTCAGAGAAAATAGCCATCGCCGGAGAAACAGGCTCCGGGAAGACAACGCTGCTGAAAATGATCGCAGGACTTGTTCAGCCGGATGGAGGTGAGCTGTTGTTTAAAAATACAAAAGTGGCCGGGCCATTAGATAAATTAATCCCCGGGCATCCGTCTATCGCATATCTCAGTCAGCATTTTGAATTGCGCAATAACTACCGGGTGGAGGAAGAACTGGAATCAAAGAACCTCCTGCCGGAAGAAGACGCCAACCGCATCTATACAGTTTGCCGGATCGGTCATTTACTAAAACGAAGAACCGACCAGTTGTCCGGTGGTGAACGCCAGCGCATTGTTCTCGCCCGGCTGCTTACCACTTCTCCTGAATTATTACTGCTGGACGAACCATTTTCCAACCTGGATGCAGCACATAAAACCATTATTAAAACAGTGATCGATGAAATAGGATCAGCATTGGGGATATCTTGCATTTTGGTATCGCATGATGCCACAGACACACTTCCCTGGGCAGACAAGATCTTAGTGCTGAAGAATGGTGAACTTATTCAGCAGGGAACGCCGGAAGATATTTACCGGCAGCCGGTGGATGAATATTGTGCCGGACTATTTGGAGAATATAATCTAATCAACATAGTACCGACTGACGAAGAGCCTGAAGGGAAACAGTGGCTTATCCGCCCGGAACAGTTTCGGATCGGAGATGATACCGGGCAGGTATTTACCGGAATCATACAACGCATATTATATCATGGTGCTCATTTTATGCTGGAAGTGCAAACAGGGGAGCAGTTATTCAAAATAAGAGTGAATAACAGTCAGTTTGCAACAGGAGATACCATTACATTCTCCGCTGTGGGCGAAGATGCCTGTTATATTCAATAGATCATACGTTAGGTGAAAGGAAAGGGGAAGGGCTGGTTTATTTCACCAGCTTTACATTCACCGCATTGGCGCCTTTTGGCCCCATTTCCACTTCAAAGGTTACCCTGTTATGTTCTTTGATCTCTTCCGTAAGGGAATTGATATGTACAAACACACTTTCCTGTGTTTCGATGTCTTTAATAAAACCATATCCTTTTGAGTCATTGAAGAAGGTAACGATGCCTTTGCGGATAAGGTCTTCAGGATTTACCGGTTCATGCTTAGGCACACCGATCTCTATATCTTCCAGTTTGATGGTAATTTTTTTGCGGGGATCAGGAGGTTGAGACGATAGGTTTCCGTTCTCATCCAGGTAGGCCATCATATCATCCAGGCCCTTACCTTCTTTAGAGTTTTCTTTGCGTTCCTGTTTTCTCTCAGCTTTTTCTTTTTTGTTCTGCTGTTTTTTCTTTTCTCTTTCTTTTTTGTTCCAGGTTTCTGCCATGTTTGTTTTACTGTTTAATGAAAAAATGGGTGATCGGCGTACAGATCAGTGGGAGTATCTGGAGAAAAATTGCTATTGTTTTCGGCAGATTACATTAAAGGTAATGTATTTTAATGTCCTTTTGGCTGCTATGTTTACGGTATGCAGCTATCCCTTCCAAAAAGTTAACCCGGGCATGTTGCGAAAAGCAACAGGACCCGGGTTGCAATACTATTTTGCTGATCAGGGAAAGATGTTGTTTTACAGCGATATCACACTGTTAGTACCGCCATATACATTGGGGGCCACTTTGTCTGCCTCTGGTTCGTTCAGCCATTCTGTTTCGTTGACCAAGTATTTGAACTCATGCGTGGAGTCTTTAGGCAGGTTCACATCAGCGCTGAAGGTGCCGTCTTTCTTCTTGCTCATGATAATGGAATTTTCCCAGTCGCTGTTAAGGCCCAGTATCTCAATTGTTTCAGCGTTTTCCACTTTGAAGGAGAATTTTACTTTGCAATAATCCTTTGTCTTGTAATAGGTCTTTTGTACCATTGGTTTGATTTATTTTTTCAGGTAAATAAAAGTGGCAAACGTATCGTAATTAAAAGGCTTCGTAAAGCCGGGTGCGGCTGTCAAGCCTTAATACCCTGGAGGCACAAAGGTAACCCTTTCGGCCCTTTTTTACAGGCCCTTTTTCCCTGCGGAACCGTGTTTTTATGCACAAAAATGGCCTGACTGTGAACATTTTAAGCCTTATCTTTAAAATCACCTTTAAATCAGTGCCAAATTTATGTTAGTGGTAAGTTTTACTCCTTTTCCGGAACTGCAAACAGAAAGGCTGTTGCTGCGCCGGTTCACCACAGAAGATACGCCGGAGATGTTTCTTCTCCGCTCGGATAAAGCCATTATTCAATACCTGAGCAAGGGGCCCGCCAAAAGTCTGAAGGAAGCCGAGGATTTTATTATCAGCATCAATACGAACATTGATAATAACGAGTCGGTACTATGGGCCATCGTTCTGAAAGAGAACCCGGCCAAAGCGATCGGTAATATTTGCTACTGGCAGCTATCCAAAGAGCATTACAGGGCCGAATTGGGCTATGTGCTGGCACCGGCCTACTGGCGGAAAGGCATTATGAAGGAAGCCCTGCTGAAAGTGATCGAATACGGTTTTACCGGAATGGGGCTGCATAGTATAGAGGCCAGGGTAAACCCGGCCAATATTGCCTCCGCTGCCTTGCTGGAAGCCACGGGCTTTGTAAGGGAAGGATATTTTAAAGAAGATTTTTTTCACGGGGGGAAATTTGAGGACACGGCGGTCTATTCCCGCCTGCAATAAAACAATGCGCAAATGATCTTCAGGCAGGCACAAACAACAGATATTCCGCAGATACAGGTGGTGCGAAATGCCGTAAAAGAAAATACGCTATCTGATCCGGCATTAGTGCCTGACGCAGATGTGGAAGACTATATCACCCGGAGAGGCAGAGGATGGGTGTGTGAAGCAGAGGGAACCATAGTAGGCTTTTCTATCGTAAGTATCACCGATAATAATGTTTGGGCCCTTTTTATTGATCCGGCCTTTGAAAAGAAGGGTATTGGAAAAAGACTGCACCATGAAATGATGGATTGGTATTTTGCCCATACAAAAGAAACCGTATGGCTTAGTACCACGCCGGGTACAAGGGCGGAGCAGTTTTACCGAAAAGCAGACTGGACAGCAACCGGTCCGTATGGCAAAGGAGAGATAAAATTTGAAATGACGGCTGAAGCATGGCTGGCCCGTTCCGCCTGATTCAGGTGAATTTTTACTAAATTAGATATATAAAAAAGCAACCAGTGCTCATATATTGGTAGTCTGTCCCCTGAGCATTGAAAGAAATTAGCATGATGAAAAAATACCTGTACACTTTGCTGCCCTTTATGCTGGCGGGCTTTATGTTGCCCGACGACAATTGCGGCAAGCCTGCCACAAACGGAAATCAGTATGACGGTCCTTATGTGCTGTATAAAAATGGCCTGGTGTATGTAAAATACGTTTTTGATGATGGTGGCACAAAGACCGTGGTGGTGGATAGCATTCCACAGTCACAGAAAGCAAATACTTCCCTCCGGGTTGCCACCGATGAGCCGGGCAAGGTCTTTACCGTTCAGCTCAAAAAAGACCTGCAAAATGAAAAGTCTGAGTTTGCCGGCGTAAAGAAGATGTTCATCGTTTCAGATATTGAGGGAAATTTCCAGGCATTCAGAAAATTATTACAGGGCAACGGAGTGATAGATGAACAGTACAACTGGACATTTGGAGACGGGCACCTGGTGCTTACCGGTGATTTTTTCGACCGGGGCAGCCAGGTCACAGAAGTATTGTGGCTCGCCTATGCACTGGAAGATAAAGCCAAAGCGGCCGGTGGCTATGTTCATTTTGTGCTGGGCAACCATGAGATCATGAATATGAGCGGCGACATCCGCTATGTGCATCCCAAGTACATGCAAACAGCGGCGCTGATGAATGAAAACTATATGAACCTCTTCAGCGAGCAGGCAGAACTGGGCCGTTGGCTGCGAACCAAGAACGTGGTGGAAAAAGTGGGGGACATTCTCTTTGCCCACGGGGGGATATCTTCAGAAGTAAACAGGATCGATATTTCTGCACAGAAAATAAATAAACTGTCGAGACCATTTTATCCTGATTCCTTGTATAAGTATGACGATCCGAAAGTGGAATTACTATACAGCGATCTCGGCCCCTTCTGGTACCGCGGCTATTATGCAGGCAAGCCGCTGGCACAACAAACTCAAATAGACAGCACGCTGAACATTTATGGGGTAAAATATATTGCCACCGGCCATACCGTAGTGGCGGATACCATTAGTGTGCTGTTCAACCGCAAACTCTTCAATACCGATGTGCATCATGCCAAAGGACATTCAGAAGGATTGCTCTACGAGAACGGTAATTTTTACAGGGCCAGCCCAACAGGAGAGAAATTGCAGATAGCTGAATAACTGCAATACGCCCTTTTCAAGCTCTGCAAAAAATGTGGAGATAAAACAATTGTAATTTCCGGTAAAGAAAAGAAGAAAGCATATTTTGTTTTGGCAATACAGTGGTGGCATCCCGCAAAAGTGGTATATGCCATGAACAGTCATTAATTACCTTCGTCATAAATCAAAACCAAACACATGAAACACTTCCTGATCTTCCTGCTGGCAGCGAGCCTGGCAACCAGTTGTAATAACAACAAAAAAGAAAAAGACCGCGGATACGACCGCAAAGAAAGAGACGACTACCGGGCC
>CALSAT010000276.1:0-5587 GCA_943372905.1 Bacteroides fragilis
ATGGTTTGGGAATACCCCGCCACACGAGGCCCTTACTGCTTATGGCCTGCTGGAGTTTACCGATATGCAGCAGTATGTGGATGTAGATAAAAAAATGCTGGCGAGGACCAAACGCTTCCTGCTTGGCCGCAGGGATGGCAATGGCGGTTTCAAACTGGCTACGGGTGGTTACGATCGCTTTGCTTCGGTGCCCAACAATATTGCTAATATCTATATTGTATATGCCCTTACACAGGCAGGTGCTGGTATGGAGATACAAAAGGAATACCAGGCCAGTGTAAAGAAAGCCCTCCAGAGCAATGATGGCTATCAACTGGCCATGATGGCCATTGCGGCACAAAAGATGAAAGACAATACATCCGCCACCTTACTGCTGAATGCCCTGCATAAAATGAGCAGTGCCGGTGAACTGAAATCTGAGACCAGTGTGGTAAACTCCCGGGATGCTTCGCTGCGGGTGGAAACCAAAGCCCTTTATGCTATTGCCCTGATGAGAACAACGAATCCCGATATGCTGAAAATAGCAGGGCTGCTGTCGCAGATCATGCAAGAGAAAAGTTACTATGGCTATGGCTCTACGCAAGCCACTGTAATGGCATTGCAGGCTATTGTGGAGTTCAGTAAACTCACCAACCGTGTGTCAAATGATGCACCGGTAGATTTCATGGTCAATAATACCCCTGTGAAAGAATATAGCACCGTACAGCAGCACTTGAAGGAAGGCATCAATAATTTTTCAGTTACCTATACAAAAAAGGATAACGCAGTGCCTTACAACTTTGAAGTATCGTACAGTACCTATACACCACCCAACAGCGACAAAGCAGAATTGAAATTAAGGACCAGCCTAAGCAGCACAGAAACAAAGGCAGGCGAAACAGTGCGGATGGAAATAGCAGTTACCAATACAAAAGCCGCCCTACAACCGATGGCTATTGCTAAGATCGGTGTGCCCGCCGGCCTGTCAGCACAGCCCTGGCAACTAAAGGAGATCATAGAAAAGAATAAGGTAGCTTACTATGAGATATTCGACAATTATGTGGTGTTTTACTGGATGGGCTTTGCCCCCAATGAAACCAAGACCCTCTCACTCGACCTGAAAGCAGAAGTGCCAGGTACCTACAAAGCCAAATCAGGCAACGTGTATTTATACTATACCCCTGAACACAAACACTGGAACGAAGGCGCTTCCATCACTGTGAAAGAATAGTTTTTGGTTAGCATAGAGTTTGTTTGGTTAAAAAAGAAAGCGGTTCATTTCTATGGACCGCTTTTCATTTGGCGCCAGTCATATCTGTTGTATCGCCTATTTTTGTTCTTCCGGCATCATCGCCATCAGACACATTACTATGCGCAAAACAAAATTCTGCCGTATTGCCGCTGTGTTTTTGTACAGCATCATTTTGTGTACATCCACTTCTGTACAGGCTGCGATACGGCCTCAACATGGTGCCGTTCTCAATTATACACAGGTGCTGTTTGAATACGACGAATTTCCAGGTGCTGATCATTACCTTATTACCATACAGGCCATTGCTACAAGCAATGCGCCGTTACAAGTAAAAAACAATTCGCTGGCCTTTATACAATATACCGGTTTGCAGTTTGGCCAGCAATACTCGTGGTACGTGGAAGCATTTGCCGGTAATAAACTTCTTCATAAGACAGAAGCCCTGTTCTTTGAAATAGCGTTTGCTGTTCAAACTAACCCGCTTTGGTTCAGGTCCGCCGTGGATATTTCAGCAAAGGAGGGTTATAAAGACGGCCTCATCTTCCTCGATTATCTTGGCCTGGCCGTTAACCGGCAGGGGGAAGCGGTCTGGTACCTGCCTGTTCATAAGGACAGCCTGGAAAACCTGAAGATGCGCAATGTGAAACTGACTCCGGGCGGCACCATCACCTATCTTGACAATACTGATTGTTTTGAAAAAGATATCAACGGCACTATACTATGGAAGGCACCGAATGATGGCCGTATTTCCGGTGACAAACAGGAATACTATCACCATGATTTTTTTAAACTGGATGATGGCAGTTTTATTACCTCCGGTTACCGCTTTGTAAATGAACGAAACCTGTACGATACCTCACTGCCGTGCCGGGTACGGTACAATACCCTGATACAATACGATCAAAAGGGGGAAGTGATGTGGTGGTGGGATGAAGCAAAGCAGGTGGATAAGAAAGCCATCTGGGGAGACAACGGACAATACGCTTCCGAGATCAGCGGTACCCACCTGAACGGGGTGGCTTATTACAAACCACACGATGCCTTTCTGCTCAGTTTCCGGGATAACTCTTCGGTGCTGAAGATCAGCCACCGGACCGGCCGCATCTTATATAACCTCGGTGATTCGCTACGCAAATACCAGCCGGGAGAAATACCTTTCTCCGCCCAGCATGGTCCTTCATTAATGCGGAATGGAAACATCGTTGTATATAATAACAACCTGGAGAGGTCGGGCAAGAGAGAAGGTTCTTCTTATCCCATTATAAAAGTATTCAGTCAGCCTGATGGTAAGAAACAATCTTCCAAAGCCTGGGAATATGAATGTGTGTCTGATAAATATCCTGAAGGCATCCGTGGCAAAGAAGGTTATGCTTCGCAATTGCCGTACAATAATAACCTGCTGGTATGCATGGGCGGCGCCAATTTTATTTTCGAGGTAAGCCCGGAAAAGAAAGTAGTGTGGCAATGCAGTTTCAGTCGCTTTGATGATCAAAGCTCCCAATGGCTGGATGTAAATAATTACCGGTGCAGCTATGCCAGTTCTTTATACCCCTGTCATTTTACAGTACAGCATACAAAAATGGAGGTGGATAAAAAAACTGCTGTTCAGTTTCACATTAATAATGAAGGGTCAGAAAACGATTCTTATACAGTGGTAATAAAAGATGATAAAGGAAATACGGTTCGGCAATTGCCCGCGGTGAGTATTTCCGCCCGCAGTAATAAGAAGATCACAGTGCCTCTTTCCTCTATTGAAAAAAGTAAATCTTCTCCAATATTCATAGAGGTTCGTTCTGTTGCTAATAATGCAATGGTAAGGGAAGTGGCTATTCAGCCATAAGTTTTTCTAATAGCTTGCCTTCCACCCTTTTGATTTCCAGTAATCAATAATGGGCTGATAAGGACCGAACTTGTGTTGCTCTGCGGAAAAAGTATCTGCAAACGGGCCTTTACCATAGTCTATCGCTTTTTCATTTGGTCTCGGATAATCGAGTGTTACAGGCGAAGGCCGCTGGTGTATCCGGTCGTCATTTACAAAAGCAGCTACATCCAGTGCGTCGGCATCCGACAGTACGGGTTTATTCCACTTTGCAGAATCGTGCGGCATATTTGCTTTCAGCCAGCGGGCCATTTTTATTACCCGGTGCATACTTGATCCCGGTTGATAGCCTTCCTCGCCCCAGAGTGGCGGATAGGTATAAAGTCGTTGCCCTTTTTCCATTTTGCCTTCCCCATTATCGCCATGGCAGCGGGCACAGCGACTCATGTACACCGTTTTACCGATCACGGGGTCTGCAGCCCGTGCAGGAAAGGTGATGTCCAGGTTTTGATCTCCTTTCAGGGATTGGTTCTGTTTCATTGATTGTTGGTTGATCCACTTGAAATAAGATAGTATGGCGATCATTTCTTTGCTGTCGTACGGAAGGGGCTTTCCATTATGCGGTCGCTCCACACAGTTGTTCACCCTTTCTGCCAGGCTCAATACTTTTCCTTCCCGTGGCCGGTATTGCGGGTACCGGGAATGACTTTGAATCAGGTTAAAAGAAAAGGGTTTAGTACCGGCATCCTGGTGACAGTTGGTGCAGTTCACCCTGTTGCGGGTATAGTTTCCATTGATCCCTTCCGGGCCAATATAATGAGCTGTGCTGATGAGCAATTCCCTTCCATAGCGAACCATCTCACCAAAGGCATCTTTTGGAATGGTACTGGTATCCGGCACAGCGATCAGCTCATCACTCTGCATTGCTTTTTCTACAATAGTGGTATTGCTGCCCTGGTTACAATTTACCAGGAAGACAGTTGCTGTAACAAGGAAAGAAATAATGGTGATGGAACGGGCTTTCATGCGGTTTATAGTATCGTGTAAAATACTTCCTTTTGCTCAAAACAAAAGACTTAGCCAGAAAACCGTGTCTGCGGCGGTTAACCGCTTATTAATTTTTCCCGGCATTACTCTAAAAAATTATAAAAAAGTGTACCTTTTGATTTCATTAACCAAAACACCTGCTATGAAAAGAGTACTTCTGCTACTGCTTTTAGCCGTCAGCGTATTGCCATCGATGGCGCAAAAAAATCTTAACCCAGCCCCCGTTATTCAACGATGCGCCACCCAGGAAGCGATAGAGAGACGCTACCTCACCGATCCTATGTTCCGAATGCAAATGGAACAACGGGAACGTGATTTTCAGCAATGGCTGGCTGCACATCCCGGTGGTGCACCGGTAACAGAAGCACTCACAGGCATTGTTACCATACCCGTGGTGGTGCATGTGGTATTACCTAATCCTCAAATAGTAACAGACGCTGATATTGAATATTTTATCAACCGGCTGAATCTCGATTTTTCAGGTCTTAATCCAGACAGTACTAATGGTACTTTATTCTATGGTGTTAGAGGTCATTCACTGCTTCGCTTTTGCCTGGCCAAAAGAGATCCGTCCGGCAATTATACCAGTGGTATAGAAAGAAGAGTTGGATCAGTTCCCATCGGCTTTGGAGAGCCACAGGCGATCAAGAGTTTTGCATCAGGCGGATTGAGCCCCTGGAATACTTCCAACTATTACAATGTTTGGGTGGGACTTTCTTCCGGCGGCTTGCTGGGCATTGCTCCGGAGATCGGTCCTGGTACAGCTACATCCGACGGTGTATGTATCAATTACCAGGCTTTTGCCAATAATCCCTGCTTTACGATCGGTGCCTTTAACCTGGCCCGCACAGCGGTGCATGAGATAGGTCACAATTTTGGTTTGTACCATACTTTCCAGGGCGGTTGTGCTGCCACTAATGATATGGGACAACTGACCAGTCCTGGTTGTGTGCTACCTGCTCCTGTGCTCGCATTGCCAGATGATACACCGGCCCAAAGCGCCTCTACTTCCGGATGCCCTGCTGGGACAGTTGCTGCTGGTTGCGCCAGTTCACCTAACCCGCCAGGCAAACAGTATCAGAACTATATGGACTATACAGATGATGCCTGTTATTCCATGTTCTCCAATACCCAGGTGGAACGAATGCACTGGGTAACAGAAAATTGCAGGGCCGGTTATCTTACTTCTAATGGTTGCCAGTTACCAGCCAGCACCGTACCGCTGGATGCAGCAGCTATAGAAGTGATCAGCCCTACTGGCTCTGAAGTAGTGGGTTGCTCTGTTATCAACTATCCCCTCAGTGGTTGCAGTGGCGCATTTACACCTAAAGTACGGATCGAAAACCGTGGTTCCACTACACTTACTTCTGTTACGGTACAAATGACTTTGAATGGCACCCCGTTACCGGCACAAACTTTTCCTGTGAATCTTGCTTATGGAAAGAATACGGTAGTGACCCTGGCCGGAGCAACCGCTGTTCCCGGCGCTA
>CALSAT010000277.1:0-5579 GCA_943372905.1 Bacteroides fragilis
CTGTCATATCGCTGGTATACAAGTTCGGGAAAATAAGGTTGTACATCCTGGGCCATCAGTCCGATAGCACGGTGATCATCGTCCTTGCTGTCGAGATAGTTATAGCTGTAAATCGGCAACTTATCAAGAATACCTAATACAGGTGCCAGCGGACGGATATTCTTTTTCATATTGCGGTCAGAGAGAGCACTGTACACACCTGTTACCCTGTCGATATTGGCACGTAGCGAACCATTGGAATAAAAGTTAAGAGAACTGTCGATGGATGAAACATACATGCCCCATTTGAGGTTGATACTGGAGGGGTGCCTGAGCGACAACTGGTCTCCGTTGCTGAAACCAGTGATTTGAAGGCGGCCTTCGGTCACGTTTTTAATATCTGTTGCATAAGCGCCAATTCCAACATTATGATAGAATAGTGAAACGGTGGGTGTATCTGCAAATGCGGTGTTTGTAGGAACAGAAAAAGTATAAAAAGCCAGTCCGTTAAACCGGTTATCAGAGGGGTTCGTGGTGTTCGGGTTTTCTGTATATGCTGCGATAGCGGCAACCTGGCTTACCACAGATCCGCCACCTCCTGTTGAAGTATATCCATTTTCAAATGTGATTGTGTTCTTCTGACGGAATTCCCAGCCTGCTGCTATTTTCCGGTTAACGGCTGTAAGTACAAGGCTGTTTATAGAATTCTTTGAATTCAGCAATGCGGAATCCCTAAGCCTTAATATTTTTACTTTAGGAGAAAAATTGGTTACTGAACCGGTATAGTTGTCCTGCATTTCCACGCCATCTGAAGTGTCCCGTAACTGAACTCCCAGCAGGCCGCCATTTTTCCATACGTTGTCATTCAGATTATCTGTAAAACGGACCCAGGACAATGCATTGGTGCTGTAATAATAATACCCACGGGCCATATCATTTCGAACTCCGGGCTCGGTGGTATTATAAACAATTAATGCATGTGCCGGGCTTGCTATGCTCGTCACATCTTTCAGACTGTCGAGTGATACTTGCGGAATAAGAAGGCCCTTATTTGTGCTTGACACATGAAGCTGAGCACTGGCACTGGGCGTAATGGTACCAATACCAACATTTTGGGCTTTGGCGAAAATGGCAATAAAAAGTATAGCAATGGAGAAGGTTAATTTGTACATATCGGTGTGTTTAGGAATTTAAAGATAACCACAAAGGCGCAACACCTTCTCCCCAAATTAGGTGATTTTTATCAACCTAAAACACCCATTTCTGACCTCTTTATGGTCTTAGAGGTAAAAACCCGGTTTGGCCGTTGAAACTCAATACTGGTGAGGGTCTGTTTTTCTATTTTTGAAACTATTAAAGTGATAACTTGCTTCTCCAATTTCAGGCATTGATTTCCCCTAACACCATACAGCAGATACTTGGCCGGCTGGACATTCTCGATGTCATCGGGGGATTTGTGAAATTGAAGAAAAGAGGCAGTAATTACCTTGGTTTATGCCCTTTTCACAACGAAAAGACGCCATCTTTCACCGTTTCTCCCAGCAAAGAATTGTATAAATGTTTCGGTTGCGGTAAAAGCGGCAACACCATCAGCTTTGTGATGGAACATGAAAAATACAGTTATGTAGAGGCGTTGAAATGGCTGGCTAACCGCTACGGGATTGAAATAGAAGAAACCTTTCAGAGCGATGAACAAAGACAGCAGGTGCAGGTGGCTGAGAGCCTGTATATAGTCAACAGTTTTGCACAGCAGTTCTTTTCCCGGATGCTTTTTGAAACAGAAGAAGGACAGGATATCGGGCTGAGTTATTTAAAAGAAAGGGGATTCAGAGAAGATATTATCCAAAAATTTCAATTAGGCTACTCCCCGGAACAACGGGATGCCTTTACCAGGGAGGCCATTGCCAAACAATATAATGCTGAAATACTGATCAAAGCGGGCTTATCAGCAAACCGGAATGAACAGTTAGTGGATAATTACCGCGGCCGGGTCATCTTTCCCATTCACAATCATAGCGGCAAAGTGCTCGGATTTGGCGCCCGGATATTAAAGAGCAATGACAAAGCGCCAAAATATATCAACACACCCGAGAACGAGATATATGTAAAAAGTAAGATCCTTTACGGCTCCTATTTTGCCCGGCAGGCTATTGATAAAGCAGATGAATGTTTACTGGTGGAAGGATACACCGATGTGGTTTCCCTGCACCAGGCAGGCATTGAGAATGTAGTGGCCAGTGGAGGTACTTCGCTAACTCCTGACCAGCTTCGGCTGATAAGAAAATATACTAACAACCTCACTATTATTTATGATGGTGATTCTGCTGGAGTAAAAGCAGCCCTGCGGGGGCTGGACCTGGCACTGGAAGAAGGATTGAATGTAAAGTTGGTCCTGATCCCTGATAAAGAGGACCCAGACAGCTATGTAAATAAAGTTGGCGCTTCCAGTTTCAGGGATTTCATTCAAAAGAATAAAAAAGACTTTATCCTGTTTCAACTGGAAGTAGCGCTGAAAGACGCCGGCAATGATTCAGTAAAGAAGGCGGAAGTGGTGAACAGGGCCGCTGAAACTATTTCCCGTATCAATAAGGCGGAAGATTTTACCAAACAGCAGGATTACATCAAGCAATGTGCAGAGATATTGAAGATCGATGAGGCTGGTATGCATTCGCTGGTGAATAAATTTATCAGAGACAGGATCTCCACACAGGAAAGAAAACTGCCGTTTGAAGAAGCAAAACAAATAGAAGAAAATACCAGGCAGGCCGAAGCCACTAATTATGATGACGCCACTTTCAACCTGCTGTTCAAAGATGAACTCCAGGAGCGGGAAGTAGCCAGGATATTACTTGAATATGGAATAAAAAAATGGAATGATGAAAAGCTGGTGGCAGAATATATTTTTGAGGAGATGGTGGATGAAAGCCTGATAGATAATCCGGAAGTTATCCGGCTTATTGCTGTATTTAAAGAGCTGCTGGAAACCAGCGCCGCAACAGCCAACAGAAGTTATTTTATTCATCACCCCGATACAAAACTCAGCGCCTTTGCAGTATCGCTTTTAAATTTTCCGTATGAAGAAAGCGATCAGTGGAAAAAAGAGTATAGTCAGTCAGGCGGCTATCAAAAATCCCTGTTCGAACAGAGCTATGAGGATTTTATGAAAACGCTGGGTAAAGAAAACGAGGATGAATTAATGGGCTTTCTTAAAATAGATGAAGATAAAACCAATGAAGAGGTAGAGTCCGCTGTTAATTATCTAAAGCTCAGAAAAATAAAAAGAATGTTATTGGAAAACCAGCTAGATCTTGAAAAAGAGCATACTCCCGGCGAATACCAGGTGCTGAATCAAACTCATGAGCACCTGAAACAAATGGAAATGGAGCTGACAAAGAAAATGGGAGCCGTTATTATCCGGTAGTACCAAAGCTGGTGTGCTCATATATCTCTTTCAAAGAAATCGAAACCCCGACTGCTTTAATTTCTAAATCGTCATCAATATTCTTGTACTCCTCCAGTTCCCAGTGATCTCTTTCATTCATCCGAAACGCAAATACATTTACCCATTTGGTATCAACAAGTATATATTCCCTCAGGGTAGGTATATCCCGATAGAGATCAAACTTGCCGCCCAGATCATAATTTCGTGTAGAAGGTGAAAGTATTTCAATGATCACCGCAGGGTCAGTAGCAATATCATCACCTGGGCTTTCGACCGGGTTTTTACAATAAATGGCAATATCCGGATACGTATAAAGCGTATTCTGCGGTATATGCATCCGAAGGTCACTTCCGTAAGGACGGCAATTCTTTCCTTTTAGCTGGCTGAACAATTCTCCAAACAAGTTGGTAAATATCTCATTATGGTTTTGAGATGCGCCAGACATGGCCAGAAGTTCTCCATGCCCGTACATCTGAAATATCTCTCCCCGGTAATACTCATGCTTCTCCTCCGAAGCCCTTTCAAATTCCAGGTACTCTTGTTCTGTAAATTTCTTTTTGCCGTAGGCTACAATTGGTTCCCTCACTTCCATATTACGAATATATATCATTTATTTACTCCCGCCAACAGCATATCACTATACGATACCTCAATAAGATCCTCCGGCAGCACTTTAAATTGCTGCAAATAAAAATCGCACTGCTCCTTTAGTTGTTCATGCGTCATCTCTTCTGCCAACCTGTTGCCTGCTTCTATTTCCACAAAAGAACCAAGCCCCGGCACTTCATCTATATGAAACTTCACATTGCCGATATAATATATCTCCCGGTGTTTCTCCACCACCACCTTTACTCCGTTTGATTTGGTAAGTACTTCCTTCAACCCGGCTGCATCTTCTACTTTTACCAGGTTAAAATGAGAATCTTTCGGACCGGCCTGGTTGCTTCGCTCATAAAATATCAGGTTATTCTCAATATTTCCTTCCCGGAGTTTTAATCTTCCGTTGGGCACATTGAAATAAGTATCAGTCTGATGATCCAATCCTTTGAACTCAGCCCGGTTGTCTGTCAGGTACTGTTTTATGGCAGGCGAGTTTGCACACCTTGCTTTGATCTCAACGTTCAGAAAAGCCATGTATAATAGTTTTATAAATGGGAATTTACAGAAGAAGCCTGTATGACTCAAAAGAAAAAAGGTTTGCTGTATAAACAACAAACCTCAATACATTTAAAAACTGGTTACTTACCCGGCTACTGCTGCTGATTCTCTTTTTCTGGAAGAAGCAACCTCTGCATCACGGGCATTTTCTTCACCCTTTACGAAACGCATAGCACTCCACACATGGTCCAGTTCCACTCTTTCTATGCTCTCATAGCCTTCACCGGTCAGGCGGTTCCAGCTACGGTCGCGGTTAAGGTCGGTCACGATCTTCGAGGTGCTTTTTGGATAAGCCACCCAGAATTTTGAACCGTCTCTCAGGGAAGGCATCACATCTTTGAGGATACCGTTCAGTTGATTTTCGCTAACGGCGAATACCAGGGCAAAATCAATTTTCCGTGTTTTGAGCAGCGGCGTCATGTTTTTGCAGAAGGATAATTTACTGAATTGTTTCTCGATGGAAGAGGGCAAACCCTGAATTAAAAGATTCTTTTCGTCTGCCAGTTGTAACTTTTCAAAAACAGTTTGTGACATACTTTGAAGCTATTTTAAAGGTTCCAGCCGGTTTACTGGTTCGGAGAGGCACCGGCAGCGTTCTCAAGAAGGGAGTGCAAAGATAACTAAAAATTACGGGTTGTTAAAGGAATAAGGCAATAAAATCCTTTCCTGTCAATCATTCCAGGGCATATTGAAGGCTTTTTCCGATTAATTGCCTACTGGTTTATAGACTTTTAAAGCTTCCGGCATGAATTTCTTTAATTCATCAATTCTTCTGCCTTCAGATGGGTGGGTACTTAAGAATTCGGGCGGGCTTTGTCCGTTGCTGGCTTTCTCCATTCTTTCCCAGAGCCCGATCGCTTCCTGGGGGTTATATCCGGCCATAGCGGTAAATAAGAGTCCATATTGATCAGCCTGTAACTCATGTTTGCGGGAAAAAGGAAGCATTACCGCCACATTGGAACCAACGCCATAGGCGCTCATAAAAAGGTTTTGAGTTTCC